>JAVEWL010000093.1:0-12053 GCA_034004565.1 FCB group bacterium
CGGCGCCGAGCGCGCCTACTTGACACATTTCGGCCCCTTTGAATCGGTGAAGGAAGGCGCGGAGGAGTTGCTCGAGTCCATCGATGACATGGAGCGAATCCGCGTGATGGCCCTTGAATCGGGCTTGAAGGGCATGGACCTTCGCGCGTTTTGCGGCGAGCGCGTCCGCGAGGCCATCGCGCGCCAGATGGACCGTTGCGGCATTGCGGCGGGTCGCGAGGAGTGGCAGTGGTTGGACGCGGACACGCACATGAACGCGTTGGGGCTCGTCCACGTGATTGAGCGGGGCGAATGACGCCGGCTTCGAGCATTCGCAGCAAGAGAAAGTACAGCCTTTTTTCCAGGGAGGCGTCGACAGAATCGTTGACGAAGCTCTCTGGAAAAAGGGGGTCCACTTGGGATCGTTGATGCGTTAAGCCGCGTTTCCGAGACCGTTTAAGGCATGGGAGCTTTTCATACGCCACGGTTGTCATATTGACGCATTGACAATATTCGACCTTTAGTCATAGAATATGGGCATGGACAAGCTGGCCCGAAAGAAGAGGGAATTGCTGCAACGCGAAGGGCTTTTCCTGGATATCGCCCGGCGGCTTCTTCTCAAGGAGGGGTATCACGGTTTGACCATGGCTCGGGTCGCGCAGGCGGCCGAGTATTCGAAGGGGACGATTTACCAGCACTTCTCCTGCAAGGAGGAGGTTATTCTGACGCTGGTCACGCGCAGCCTGGAACGGCGGCTGGCGATGCTTGAAAAGGCCGCCGCGTTCCGCGCCAACCCGCGTGAACGGATCGTGGCGCTGGGCGAGGCAATGGAATTGTTCGTCCGATTGTATCCGGACGACTTGCGGCTTATTTTCTTGAGCAACACGGAAGCGATCACGCAGAAGGCGTCCGAGCAGTTCGTGTGGAACATGAGGCGCTGTGCGCATCGCTCCTTTGGACTGGTTACGGGAATCGTTCGCGACGGCATTGCGCGTGGGGATTTGACGTTACCCGTTTCCGCCACACCCGAGCATATCGCGTTTGGATTGCGGGCGCTGACGGACGGGGCGTACGCGATCACCATGAGTTGGATACCGCCTCGCGAGGTCGGAATTGCCCAGCCCATCGAGGCCGCGAAGGACATTTGCCAGATCCTCTGCGACGGGTACGGATGGCGCCCGTTGAGCACCGAGTGGGATTACAATGCGACACGCCGCCGCGTCTGGGATGAAGTTTTCCCCGGTGAAGTGAAGAAGATCGCGAGCAACTGATTACCGAAGACAAGTAGTAGACGTTTTTTTCAATCGCCCCTAAAGGAGCTGGCCCTTCCCCCATGGCGCTCCTTTAATCAGGCGGCAGGCCGGCAACACAACGCCAACACCCCCGGCCTGCCGTCACCTTTTTTGTTGTCGATTTTCGATTTGCGATTCTAGATCTAAAGAAACGCGGGGCGGTTCAGGCTATTGCTGGACCGCCCCGGCGTTTTCAAATCGAAAATCCGAAATCGAAAATCGCTAGACTTTCGGGGACAACAACACTATTTTGCACGTGAGTCCCGTGCCGGTATTCTGGGGCTCGATGCGCAGGGTATGGGCCAGGACCACGTTGGCGCCGTTGTAGATGCCGTGAAGGAAATTCACGACTTCTTCGAGGGTGACGCCCGTCAGGGTCACGTCCAACTGCTCGAAGGTGGCGCTGTCGGCAAAGCGGGGGTTATTCTTCCAGGTCGCCCGCTCCTTGAACCCCGCCTGCTGCAACTGGCTGTTCACGAACGAGGTGAGGCTTCCCTGCCCCCGGCCGCCCAGGGCGGCCTGCAGCGCCTTCTGACCACTGCGCTCGGCCAGCACCTCGTCGCGTATAAGCCGCGCCGTCTGGACCCTTTCGGTGGCGGCGCGCGCCTGGGTTTCCATGCGGCTGTATTTGTTCAGCGGCCCCTGGAGGCCGAACCAGACGAGTATGACCACGGCCAGGGCCAAGCCGCCTCCCACCACGACCTTCTCGCGTTTTTGCAGATTAACCCTGGGCACCGGTGTTCTCCTCGAGCGTTGCGTTGATGGTGAATTCGAGCTTGCTGCCCTGCGACTCGCTGGTCGGGTTGGGTTCAACCTTGAGGATCTTCGATTGGCTGAGCGCCTGGAAGAACTTGTTGAACACTTCGGGGTTGTCGGCGACGCCGTCGATGGTCACTCGCGGCACGCGCGCGGTCTGTTGGGGCTGCATCTGCACGAGCGTCAGGGTAACCTGGTCGCCGGGCATTACCCTTGCCACCTCCGTCAGGATATCGAGCGGCGTGGGCTGCTTGAACAACTCGAGCGACAACCCCCTGCCGCCGAGGCCGGCGTTTTCCATTTCGCTTTGCAGGGCGCCGAACGCCAACTCGCCCCCCACGTCGGTCCCGGATCGGCCGGCGTTGGCAGCCTCCGATTCGGGGAAGGTATCGCGAAGTATATCCCAGATTTCGGTTCCGGCGGCCTCGACGACGGCCTCGTTCTCCTGATAATTGAGGTACATATAGGCGCCGTAGCCGAGCAGGGCGATGGCGCCGATTACCATCGAGAACGCCGCGTGACGCAGCATGCCGCTCAGGGCGTGCGGCGGGGCCAGTTCGCCCTGCCGGAAGTTGTAGCCGTAGGGGCAGTTTCCCGCGGCGACGTACGCCGCGCCGGCCAGGGTCTCCCAGCGGTTGCCTTCGGACGATTCGGCCTTGTTGCCCTTCACCTTCAGCGCAAGATCGTCGTAGGTCACCGGGACGCGGAAGGCTTCCTCGAAGAGCTGGCGCTCCTCGTCGAAGAAGTTCACGCCCGTCACGGTAAGCCCGTCCAGCTCGTCCGCGCCTTCCCAGGAGGTCTGGAACGAGCGCAGCGAATTCTGGGCGTCGCGCGCCGCGGCCACCGGGTTCTCGTGCATCTGCGCGACGTTCACGGGCAGGTGGCGCATGTACGCCAGCGACTTGTTCCAGAGCACCACGAGGATGGAGCCCTGATCGCGCACGTGTAGAACCGCGTGCAGGCCCTGGGTAGCGCGCCGCCGCGCCTGCCACAATGCCGTCAGGCCGACGGCGTCCACGCCGATACCTTCCGCGTCGAGACCCGCCGCATTGAGACACGCGAGCTCGTTCTCGAGGATGGCGCGGCGCAGTCCCACGGCGAGGACCTGGGTGCTCCCGTCGATTTCGCGGATCGGCGAATGATCGACCGCCAGATCGTCGATGGGAAAGGCCAGGTAAGGCTCGAGCTCGAAGCGCACCGCGGCCGACACGCGGCGATTGCCCTTGAACGGGACCGTGATCGCACGCACGATCGCGTCGCTCGCGCCGGCCACCAGGACGCAGGCGGACGGCTTCTGCTTTACGCGTTCCAGGAGGCTTTGCAGGGCCGCCACGCAGGCTTCCTCGCGTTCCGAGGGCTCCGCGGACGCCAGCGGTTCGCTGTGGCACTCGAGGAGTGTCGGCACGCTGCCGCCCGTCTTCACGACGGCAAGCCGCACCTCCTGGTCGTCGAATTCCACGGCCGCAATTCGGGCCGACAGCATCATCGTTCCACTCTCCAGTCCAGTATTCGGAACATCTGCTCGGATGCCCCGGTCCCCTCGTTGCTTAATCTCTTCCCGTCGCTATCCTTGCCGAAGGCGCTGGCATCTTGAACTCTCGTGGTGGCTTCGCCGCCGATATCGCCGTGCGAGGCAAACATGCTACCCATGCCGGTGCCGCGATACACGTAGGCCTCGATGCGCACGGCCGCCTTGCCCGATTCGCCAAGGCCGCGGATCCGAAACACCTTGCTCGAAAACACGAACGGATTCTGCTGCAAGGCCATCGATTGATCGCCCACGACCTCGCCGCTCGTGCCGGCTGTCCCGCCGCCCATGCCGCCCGTTCCGGAGCCCGCTTGTCCCGGCACGGCGTCGATCAAGCCGCGGCTTTGCGCGTCTTCCATCGTGGTGATGGGCGTGCTCTCGCGTTCGAGAATGGCCCGCTCCGCGAGGCCTTCCTGTCCGCCCAAGCCTATGCCGAAGGCCTCGAGCACTTCCGCGGGCGCCGTGTTTACGTTGATGCGTCCCCTGCGCTGGCCGCGCACCGTGAGCAGTTCCGTGAGCGGCAACTGGTCCAGTTCCGGATCGCCGAAGAAGATTTCCGGCGTAATTCCGCGAACCATCAATAGTTCCTCGACCGAATCGAAGGGCGCATTCTTGGCCGAATACGGAATGTCCGTCGCCTGATAAAAGTCGTTCTCCGCGCCCTCGCTGCGCGAATCGCCGTCGGCGTCGATCCAGTCCAGGATCGCGTCGGTCGGATCGGCTTCGACGCCGCGCGCAATAAACAGCGCGCGCAAGGTTTCGACGAGAATCGTGTTCTCCGTCTCGGGCATCATCGCTTCGTCGTCGGTTCCCTGGGGCAACCCGGAATCATTCTGAGGCGTCTCACCGTTCTGGCCCGTGGTCAAGCCGTTTCCGTCGGCCTGTCCCGTGTTCAGGAGCAGCGCGTTCAGATTGATCTTCCCATATTCGTCCGCGATCGCGCATTGCAGCACCGCCTTGTTGATCTGGCGGTACGGAACCCCCATCGCCCAGGGATCGAAAAGCGAGTCGTATTGCCCGCCCAAGCCGCCCAGGGCGTCGGCGACCTGAGTGCTCTGAGCGCCCCCCAGGCCGCCCATGTTCGAGGTCAGGGAGTCGAGCTGCGCATCGGCGGCGAGCAAGGCCAATCCCGCGGACACAGCCGACTTGGCCGCGATCTCCGATTCGAACTGTTCGCTTTGCGCGCTCACGAACGACGATTCCACTTCGTTCTCGTAAGCGAACTCGACCACGATCACGCTCAGCAGCACGACGAACAGCAGCGCCACCAATAGCGCCACGCCTTCGTCGCCACGGCGTATGTGTGTTCGCCTGTTCATCACTGGTTATCCGGTTGCTGTGTTGGCTTCTGTGTACCGTCGTTGGTGTCGCCGCCCATCATGCGTTCGGCTTCGTTGTCGTAGGCCTCGGAGTAGCGCGACTGTTCCGTGGTGCCGATCGCGATCGGAATGGGGATCTCCAGGGTCAGGTCCGCATCCTCTTCGGGATCGAACTGCTGCGCCGACTCCGCTTCCACTTGCGCCTCGGTGCGGGCGAAGTTGATCTTCACCTCGACGCACCACGGCAGGCGCCCCATCTCGACCGAGTCCCACTGGTCCACCCAGTCGACGCCGTCGAAATAGCGAATGTTCATCGAGCGAACCGGCACCGACCAACTCGGCGATTGGTACGATTCATCGGGCACGAAGTTGCCGCTCTGGTTGTCGATCTCCTGCACGTTCGCGCCCAGGAGCGGCGTTTCCAGCGCCTGGAGCATGCGATATGCGGCCGCGTCCAAGGGCACCGTCACGGCCTGCCGGTTTCCCTCCGAGACGCCGCCCAGGTTCAGGTTCGAGCCTTCGTCCGTTTCGGACAGCACCTCGTACTGGACTTCCTTGACGTCGCCCGGCATCGCGGGGGCGCCCGACAGCGGCGCCGACGAACAGAACCGCAGCTTGTCGGCAGGACCGTGCGCCCCTTCCTCGTCGACACCCACGAAATTGAACACTTCCTGCTGCAAGGCGTCGTCCGCGTACACGCAGGTCAGGTTCGTCGAGAAACTTTGCGACAGAAAATCCTGCAGGCGCAACGCGGTCGAATTGATGCGCGCGTCGTCGGTCGAGTTGATGATGCTCGCGAAGCTCGCGTAAACGATCGCGGCGATGACCGCCAGAATCGTCAGCGCGATCAGCAGTTCGACCAATGTGAAGCCGCGCTTCGTCATTCGCCCGACCCCATGTAATACACGAGCACGTGCAACTCGCGCTTTTCGCCCGGTCCTTCCAGCGTCACCAGCACGTCGTACAACCCGGCCGTGGTTTCTTCGCCCATCGACGTGGAGGCGTACGAAAACCGGTAGTCGGGATAGCGCTTGCCGAAATCGCCCGAGCCCGAGGCGTTGCCGGCCATGAGGTCCGTCTCGGCCATGCCCGCCGCCTGGCGCAACAGCATGCGCTCGATTGTCTCCTGGCGCGACGCGTCGTACAGGGACAACGCCGCGAAATGCGATTCGAGCAGCACCAGCAGCGCCGTGGCGAGGATCGCGAGCGCGATGACCACCTCGAGGAGCGTGAAACCCGCGCGATGCGAAATGCCGCCCCCCCTGCCCCCCCGCAGGCGGGGGGGATCAAGACAGAGCAGCGTCACCCCCGCCAAGGCGATCCCCCCCGCCTGCGGGGGGGCAGGGGGGGCGGCATTCTTCGAAGCTCCCCGGAGGGCGCCCATATCAGTAATGGGGCGGTATATATCGGACTGCATGCTCATTCCGCCACCTGCTTCCCGGCGGCGATGCGGGCGCCGCCCGTGATGGCGTCCCAGGTCACGGTGTAATAATCGCCGTCTTCGCCGCGCAGGTAGAACGTGACGGGTTCGGCCAGGCCCAGCGGGGTGATCTCGACTTCGACCACTCCCTTGCCGCGGTTCGCCGAGCCGACGTCCACCGAGTCAAACTGCACGCCTTCCGGCAGCCACGTGCGCGACAACAGCGTTTCCTTGACCTCTTCGTAATCGTCCTCGGCGTCTTTGCCGGTATCGAGGGTGAATTTCTTTTCGAAGAGCGGGCCGATCTCGCCGAGGATGCCTTCGTGCTTTACGTTGCGCGCGCGGGACATCATCGAGAGCCTTGCAAAGCGGTCAAACCGGGCCTGCATCTCTTCGCCGCGTTCCTGAAAGTCTTCGGGCGCGCCCTGGGTCACGAGCGCCTGCAGGTCCGGCATCTGACTGAAGAGGTCCGCCGCGTGCTCGGTGTCGAACAGGCTCGGCTTTCTGGTCGATTCCTTCCTGGACGACGAACTCGAGCCGCTGCCGCGGTCGAAGAGGCTGTCCTTCTTGAACAGGCCGTCCTTATCCTCCTCGCCGTCCAACTCGGTCGCGGGCTCCTTCCACTTCACGAGCCAGTACTCGCCGCGCGCGAGGTCGCAGCGAAACGTGAATCGGTCGTGGCCGAACGCGGACCGCGTGATGGCGGCGCGTCCGAAATTGGCCAGGTGGCGCGCGGAACCTTCCAGGTTGCTCGAGGCGATCGCGGGCAGGAGTCGAGGCATCGCCAGCCCCAGCACAAGGGCGATAATGGCGACGACCATGACCAGTTCCATCAGCGTGAATCCGGCCTGACGATGTCCGCGCGTGTTCAAAGGTGTACTATTCTCCCGCAAGCCCGCGGGAATGCGGGCTTACGCTATCTCTGGTTCGAGTTTCCGGCGAGGTCCCAGCTTACGATATCCGCGTTGAGATCGGTGCCGCCGGCCGTGCCGTCTTCGCCGTAGGAAACGATCTCGTAGTCGTGACCGCTTCTGCCGGGGGAAATGTATTGATACGGATTGCCCCACGGATCCGCCGGGACGGCGCTTACGTTTTGCAGGAAACTTTTGCCCGACGAGTTGTTGAGAAGCGCGTTCAAACCTTCGCCCGTGGTGGGGTATTTCCCAATCTTGATTTTGTACTGCATCAGGGCCGTCTCGAAAAGCTTGATCTGCGTTTTTGCCGAGGTCACCTTCGCTTCGTCCAACTGGCCCATGAACGAAGGAAGCACCAACGCCGCCAGAAGGCCGATGATGGCGATTACGACCATCAATTCCACCAGCGTAAAACCCGCATTTCGGCGCGCCGGCTCACGCTTCGCTGCTGCCGTCATACCTATTCTCCTCGGCCGCGCCTCGCGCGACCCTGCCAACCTGCCGCCACCCCTCTTCTCTTCTTCAATCGAAAATCTAAAATCCAAAATCGAAAATCACTACACTCCCTGGCTCATCTGGAAGATGGGCAGCAGGATCGAAACCACCAGGAAACCCACAAAGACGCCCATCACCACGATCATGATGGGTTCCAGAAGGCTCACCGCGGCGTCGACGCTCGTTTCGACTTCGTCGTCGTACCATTCGGCGACCTTGATCAGCATGTCCTCGAGTTCGCCGCTGCGCTGGCCCAGTTCCGTCATGTGCACCAGCATCGGCGGGAACAAGCCCGTGTCGCGCAGCGGGACGGACAGGTCGCGTCCGCGCCGCACGGCCGTTTTCACGTCGTCCATGGATTCCTGCAGCACGCGGTTCTGCATTACCGACTTCACCACGTCGAGCGCGTTCATCATCGTGAGCCCGCTTTGCAGCATGGTGCCGAGCGTCCTAGAAAGGCGCGCGCACTGCATCTTCGTGTACAAATCGCCGATGACGGGCAGGTGCAGCTTGAAGCGGTCCCAGCGGCGGCGCCCGTCGGGCCGGCTGACCCACGCGCGCCACAGCACGAACAGGATAAACGTCACCAGCGCCACGAGCCACCACCACGTGCCGATGAAGTGCACCGAGCCGATCATGATCTTCGTGATGAACGGCAGTTCGCGGTTTTGCTGCGTCAGCATCGCCGTAATCTTGGGCACGATCACCAGCATGAGGAAGGCGATCACGCCGACGGCGAACACCGCCATCAGCACCGGGTAGGCCATCGCCGACACGATGCGGTTGTGCAGTTTCACCTGGCGTTCCTGGATATCCGCGAGGCGGAACAGCACCTGCTCCAGCGCGCCGCTCGATTCACCGGCGCCCACCATGCTGATATACAGTTCGGAGAAAATCTTCGGGTGGGCCGCCATGGCGTCGGCGAGACGCGAGCCTTCGTTCACCTTGCCGCGAATATCGTAGATGGTCTTCTTGAGCCGGGCGTTCGCGGTCTGCTCGAGCAGCGCGCCCAGCGACTCGACCAGGGGCATGCCCGCGTGCATCAGCACGGCCATCTGGCGCGTCATCAGGGTGATGTCGCGCAGCTTGGCGCGCCCGCCGCGACCGGCCGTTTCCACGGTCGCCCGGCCCCCACCGGCCACCGCCGAGAAGCTCTCCTGCACGGTCGTGGGGTACAACTCCTGCTCGCGGAGCTTGCGCCGCGCGGCGGCGGGGGAATCGGCGTCGATGATGCCCCTGACCGATTTGCCGCTCTTGGCTATGGCCTGGTACTCAAAAACAGGCATGGTGGAGTGAAAATCCTCTGGCGCCGCGCGCCTGCCTCGGACTGTTCAGCAGTCGTTTTCGATTGGAATACGCCGCACACGCGGGCTTCTTCAATCGAAAATCTAAAATCCAAAATCTAAAATGGTCTAGGCTGGCATTTCTTCCAGCATGTCATCTCGAGTAACGCGCAATACTTCCTCGATGGTTGACACGCCCTGCAGCACTTTCGAGGCGCCGTCTTCGCGCAGGGTCCGCATGCCGTGGCGTTTGGCCTCGCGCTTGATCACGTTCGAGTCCGCGCCCTTGAGCGTCATGTCCTGCACGCGCGGCGTCATCACCAGCAACTCGAAGATGCCGGTTCGCCCGTAGTAGCCGCGGCCCTGGCATTTGTCGCAGCCCAGGCCCCGGTAGACGACCTTGCCTTTGGCGTCCTCGCGCGAGATGCCGAGTTCTAAAAGGCTCTCGATCTCGGGCTCGTACGCTTCCGAACAATGTTTGCAGATCCGGCGCACGAGACGCTGCGCCAATATTGCGATGGTCGATGAGCTCACCAGGAACGGTTCGATGCCCATGTTCACGAGACGCGTGATGGCGCCCGCGCTGTCGTTCGTGTGCAGTGTCGAAAACACCAAGTGACCCGTCAGCGACGCCTGGATGGCCATCTCGGCCGTCTCGAGGTCGCGCACCTCGCCGACCAGGATGATGTCGGGGTCCTGGCGCAGAATGCTGCGCAGGCCCGCCGCGAACGTGAGCCCGATTTTCGGGCGCACCTGGATTTGGCCGATGCCGGACATCTGGTATTCGATGGGGTCCTCGACCGTGATGATGTTCTTGTCGGGCGAATTCACTCGCTGCAGCGACGCGTAGAGCGTCGTCGATTTGCCCGAACCCGTGGGACCTGTCACGAGCAGGATGCCGTGGGAACTCTGGATGAGCTTGTCGATGAGTTCGTAGTCGTGGCGGTCCATGCCGAGTTCTTCGAGGCCGAAGAGGAAATTCCCCTTCTCGAGGATACGCATCACGACGCGCTCGCCGTAGGCCGTGGGGATGATCGACACGCGGATGTCGATCTCCTTGCCGCTCAGGCGAATCTTGATGCGGCCGTCCTGCGGCAGGCGGTGCTCGGCGATGTTCAGGTTCGCCATAATCTTGATGCGTGAGATGATGGCCGCCTGCTGCGACTTCGGCACGCTGAACTTCTCGTAGAGCACGCCGTCGATGCGGAACCGCACGCGCAGTTCGCGCTCGAAGGGTTCGACGTGGATATCCGACGCGCGCTCCTTCACCGCGCCGGTGATGAGGAGGTTGATGAGCTTGATGATCGGCGCTTCGTTGGCGAGGTCCAGCAGGTCGCGGTGCGAATCCAGCGAATCCAGCGTGGGGATGTTTTCCGCGTCCTCGTCGCCGGTCAGGAGGATGCCGTCGATCATGTCGTTGGCGCTTTCGCCCTGGCGGTCGAAGTAGGAGTCGATGACCATCTGAATGTCGCCGCGGCGGCACAGCACCGGCTCGACCGGCGCGCCCAGCAAGAGGCGCAGGTCGTCCATCGGCAGCAGGTTCATGGGATCGTTCAGTGCCACGTGGTAAGCTTTGCCGTTCTGCCGGAAGGGAAACATGTGGTATTCGCGGATGAACCCGATGGGCACGCGCGTCGTCAGCGCGGAATCGATCTGATCGGCCAGACTTCGCTCGAAGGGGATGTCGAATTGCTCGCTGAGCGCCTCGAGGATGTGGTCCTCCTCGTTGTAGCCCAGATCCATGAGGATCTCGCCGATGCGCTTCGGGCGAACCTTCTGCAGTTCGAGCGCCTCGTCTATCTGTTCCCCGTGGACGTAGCCCAAACCGAGGAGTATCTCGCCCAAGCGGGCACTTTGTTTTATACTCACCGTTACCTCTCGATGCTGCCTCGACCGAAGCCCTGGCTCTGTTGCTGGAGCTCCTTGGTCTTATCGAAGCTCGGGTGGTGCTGATTGCGCTCGTATTGCTTACGTTCAATCTTGCGCACGAAACCCTTCTCGAAGATGACGTCCGCATTGGCCTCGTCGAACTGGTCGAGCTTGTACTCGCTGACGCGGTCGAGGTCTATGCGCTCCTTGATGACGTGCGGCGTGACCAGCATCACGAGGTTGCGCTTTGCGCGCGTATTGTCCTTGCGCCGGAACAGCCAGCCCACCATCGGGATGTCGCCCAGGATCGGCGGCTGCCGCAGCGAGCGGTCGGTCGTTTCGCGCAGGAACCCGCCGATGACGCCGATGGAGCCGTCCTTGATGACCACGTGGTTCGTCACGTTGGTCTTCTGGATGGTCGGACCCACGACGTTCGGGTCCGCGCCCACGCTGCTTTGCACCGGCTGCGACAGTTCCACCTCGAGTTCGAGATAAACATAGTCGCCTTCGCTGATCTGCGGCTTCACCTTCAATTTCATACCGACGTCTTCGCGGTCCACCGAATTGTAGATGGACCGGCCGACCGCCGACTGATCAAGCGAGGAACTCGAACCGCGAACGAACGGAATGTTGAGACCGTCAACGATATTGGCTTCCTGGTTGTCGACCGTCGTCAGGCTCGGCTGCGACAACACGTTCAGATCGGTGATCGACTCGAGCGCCGTGATGAGCAGCGGCACGTTGGGAATCGTCTGCACGTCGAGGCCGCCGTCCGCGGTCGGCACCGTAATCTCCGTCGTGCCGTCGATGACGCCCAGGGTCGCGCCCGTGGTCGACGCGGCCAACGGGCCTTGCGTCAGCAGGTTCGACAGTTCGACGATGTTGTTCAGCGCGAAGTAGTCGTTCGCGCTCAGCGCCGCCGATTCCACGGACAGCGAGAAGTTGTCGTTGATGCCGACTTCCATGATCACCGCGTCGACATGGACCTGGCGCTGGGGCACATCGAGCCGCGCGATGATCTCGGTCAGGCGCTTGTAGTCCTGCGGCGAGGCCACGACCAGCAGCGAGTTCGTCACCTCGTACTGCGTCACGCTTACCTCTCGCTCGAAGGTATTCACCTGGGCCGCGATCGCGCCGCCACCGCCGCCGCCCGGAGACGGGTTCATGCCGCCGGCGCCGCCCGCGCCGCCGGCCGGGG
>JAVEWL010000866.1:0-2655 GCA_034004565.1 FCB group bacterium
CCCGAACGATCAAGGCACAGCGCGAGCACGACCAGCGGCTGAACAACCTTATTGAAGGCATCACCGACGCGCTGAAAAACAGCAGGCCCGACCCCCAGGGATAGAGGCCTCGCCGACCGCAATTGGCGAGCAAAGCAAAAGCAAGCGGTCATGGGGCGGACTCGGCCGGGGCCAAGAGAGAATCTGACAATCCTGTCAGTTCTCGAGTGAAATCCGCTGTGCGTAACGACGCGGAACCCGACAGATTTCCATCTGGACGGCACAAGTGGTAACCTGAAGGTGTGCAGGGTCGAAGCTGCCAACGGCGAATGCAACAGGTTATCCACCGGAGCGGCCGGGGGTACGCCGGCCGTAACACGTTGCCCGTGAGTGATTTAGCGTTATGATCGTCGCCAAATCCCACAGGCGCGACAGGGTATAACACGACTGGTTTATGAGAGTTCTTTAAAAAGATATATATAACGTACAAACCCGTAGGAAGGTTTCAGTTCCATGAAGGCGCGGTTGAATCGACACGAACTTGCGGACGCACTCGGCGCGATCGGGGGCGTCGTCGCCACCCGGACACCCAAGCCCATTCTCCAATGCGTGCTCATTGACGCTCGAGCCGACCATTGTCTGCTCGCCGCGACCGATCAGGAGATCGGTCTGCGCATCGTCATCAACCAGGTGGAGATCATGGAACAAGGGCAGGTCGTCCTGCCCGCGGACAAGCTCAGCCAGATCGTGCGCGAGAGTCTGGATGAGGTGATCGACCTGGAGCTGAACGACACGGTATGTCACCTTCGCGGCGAGGGCACGCACTTTCAGATGTTCGTGCAGGATCCCGCCGACTTCCCTCCGGTGGGTGAGCTCGAGGGCAGTGGGGACTTCGAGATTGACGCCAAGCTCATTCGCCGCATGGCCGACTGGACGATCTTCGCCGCCGCGCGCGAGAACACCCGCTACGCGATCAATGGTGTTCTGTGGGACAAGATCGGTCAGGAACTCAGCCTGGTCGCGACGGACGGCCGGCGGCTGTCGTACGCTCATGGCCAGGTCGCCGATGGGGACAGCCCGAACATCAAGAGCATCGTGCCGGTCAAAGCCATGGGGCTCCTGCAACGGATTCTGGTCGAGGCGGACACGAACATCGCCGTGAAACTCACCGGCAACCAGATCATGATTCGCACCATCCGCGCGACGCTCAGCACGGGACTTGTCGAAGGGCAATTCCCCAAGTACCAAGACGTGATCCCCAGCGACTGCGACCGAATCGCGCAGCTCAAGACCGCGGAGTTCGCCAGCGCGGTCCGGCAAGCGGCCCTGCTCACCAACGAAGAGTCCAAGGGCATCCGTCTCGCGTTCAGAAACGGCATTCTGACCTTGTCCAGCAGAGCCCCGAGCCAGGGGGAAGCCACCATCGACATTCCCGCCAACTACGCGGGCACGGACCTTCTGATCGGCTTCAATCCCTACTTCCTGGTCGACGCGCTCAAGGCGGTTCAGGCGAGCGAGGTCACCTTGAAGCTAAAGGACGCCAACAGGCCGGGCATTCTGACCGCGGATCCGAACTTCCTGTACGTGGTCATGCCGGTGAATCTTTCGTAGCGGGCACATGTGGGCGGTCTCACCCCGGATGATTGAAAATGGCCGATCCCGGGAAACGCAACCGTGTGCGGGATGATAAGGGGCGTTCGCGCGGGATAGAGGCCATTCATGGGTCAGCGAAACCGAAATCGCCAGGGCCTTCGCGGGCGCATCACCAACCAGCAGCTTGAGCATATCCAACAGAACCACGAGCGGCCGTGGAGGGCGCCCCGGCTGGGGGAAATCCTTGAGAACCTGCCGAACCTGGATAAGACCCCGGCCTCTTCGGCGATAAATGACGTTTTCGCAGCTATCCAGGACTTTGTGGACGACGAGTTTCTGGAGCTCTGTTCGTTGCACTCCGTTTCCCGCGGGGAAGTCGTCATTCTGGTGGAAAATCCGGATTTCGTATATCATATGCGGGTAGCGTGGCACTTCGCGCTCAAGGAGTACTTGGAGCGGGCGTGCCCTGGGAGGACCATTCGCAAGATCATCTTCAAACCGGGTCGAGGTGGGGCTCGTTTCACTCCCTCCCCGGAAAAGTAACGCCGGAAGGCTGGGCTGTTAAAAGCTACGCCGGACGGCCAACCGGGCGAAAGATTCACTTATGCAATCGAGCAGGCAGCCGATGGTAGACGAGGATATAGATCAACCAGCGGAAGGTGCGGAAGGCGCGAACCAACAACCGCCCCGCAAATCGGACTACGACGAGTCCCAAATCACCGTGCTGGAAGGTTTGTCCGCCGTCCGTGCCCGGCCCGCGATGTACATCGGCGGCACAGGGATCAACGGCCTACATCACCTCGTCTATGAAGTGGTCGACAACTGCATCGACGAAGCCATGGCCGGCCACTGCAAATCGATCCTCGTCAAGCTCAATGCCGACGGCAGTTGCACGGTGGTTGACGACGGGCGTGGCATCCCGGTTGGGCCGATGGTTCATGACAACCCCCAGCTCAATGGTCGCCCCGCGCTTGAGATCGTGATGACCGTACTCCATTCGGGCGGCAAGTTCGACCACAACGCCTACAAGGTTTCGGGCGGTTTGCACGGTGTCGGCGTCAGCGTCGTCAACGGTTTGAGTGA
>JAVEWL010000867.1:0-2655 GCA_034004565.1 FCB group bacterium
CGCAGCGGAGGCTCGCGCGGACGCCATCCTTGTCGTCACGCAACCAAAGCTTGTGCTTGGTCAAGATCTCGGCCATCATCTCCAACGTAATGGGTGTTCCGTCTGCGTAGTTCATGCCGCGTCCTCCTCGCCGTCGGCCTGTTCGGTCTCGTCGGCGACGGCGCCGGAGGACTTCTTCGCGCCGAACTTCACGCTGCGCTTGTTCACGGCCGCGGCCTGGAGCGCGGGCGGGAACTCGCCCGTCTTCTTGTCCTTCAGCTTCTTCACCTTGGTGCCGCTCACCGACAGGCACGCCATGGCCAGCTTGCGCTCGATGCCGTCCTGTTCGGTCGCGGCAAGGAAGGCTTCCGCGCTCTTGAATCCGAGCCCGCCCTGGGCGTGGTGGCCCCAAACGAGCCCGTTGTGGTCGACCGGGCCGTTCAGCTCGCACCACTCGCGGATCCGGGCCTTCACCGCCGCGAGGTCTCGCTCGAGGATGGCCGCGTTCTCGACCTCGCGCCGGGCGTCCTCGTCGCTGCCGATACGGCGCAGCGGCACGACGGCCGCCGTGCAGGCGCCTGCGTAGGGGCAGCTCGCGCACGCGGCGCCGGGCGTCGGCAGCAGCTCCGTATCGGCGTCGATGCGCGCGATGAGCCCGCGAATTTCCCCGTCGAGGCCCGCATGGTCGTCGCGGTTAAATTCCTGGCTCCGCTGAACGTTGAAGCGCGTGTAGTCGAGAACGCACTCGACGCGCATGACCTTCGGGTAGAGCGAGAACACGAGCCAGGCGTAGACGCGCATCTGTAGCGGGTCGACCTCAATCTTCCACCCCGACTTGTAGTCGGTGATGCGCGCGAACGTCGGCTCCGGAAACTCGAGCAAATCAAGCACGCCGCGAAACCAGGCCGAGCGGTCGAACCACTCCACGGGCCTCATGCTCGCGTCGACGGCCAGGCGATCTTCCACGGCCGCAACGGCGTCGACGTCGATGAGGTGGGTGTCGGCGAACGCCTTCGCGGCCTCGAAGAGGTTCTCGCGCTGCCGGGGCGAGAGAAAGGTTTCGCCCTTCTCGGCGGCTTCGTGTCGGCAGGAGTTCCAGGCGTCCTCGAACAAATTCGGCACGAGCGACAGGCGCGTTTGCGCCCCGGCGCCAAGGCACGCGCGCACGTAGAACTCGAAGAACGCGTGCAGGACTTTCCCGGCCTGCCCGATTTCCTGCAGCGTGCTCGCGACCTTCTCGCGCCGGCACCGCAGCTTGTGCGGGCAGTCCAGGTAGTCGGAAATCGATCCGAAGCTGTGATGGTTCATGGTCGTCGTCTCCTAGAAGAGCGTGGCGCCGTCGGCCAGCGGATCGTCCGCGCGCTCGGCCTGTGGCGGTTGCTGTTTGGTCTCGGTTTTCGCGGCCGGCTTGGACGTGCGGCCGCTGCCGTTGGCGGCGTTGACGGAAATGATGTGGAGCAGTGCCGCCTTGTCGGTCGCGCTGGCGAGCATGGCCTGGCGCTTGGCTGGCGGGAACCCGGCGGCCTCGAACGCGCGCGCGACGTCCGGATCGCTGCCGAGGTCCTCGGGTTCCGGCTCGTCCGGCCCGTCGAGGACCTCGCCCGTCTCCGCGTCGACGGTGAAGCCCAGCTCGTTCTCCGCGTAGACGGCCTGGACGCGCTCTTTGTGTTCGTCCTGGGCTCGCACCAATGAGGCTGGGTGCAGATCGTCCGGCATGTCCTCGCTGGGCGGCGGTAACTGCGGAGCAGGCCCCGCGATGAGCGGGCGCAGTTCCGATACTTCCTTGAGGCTCTTGTTGATAACCACGTCCAGCGCGAAAATGACCGTCTTCTTGCCACTGTCCGGAATGGTTGTATTCATCGGGCGCAGCACCAAGTCCACGGGCACAAAGCTGATGCGCCCGCAGGTGCTTCTCAGCAGGTCAAACGCGCTCAGCATGTTGATGATGGTGTTGCGCCCGCCGCTGTCAATCTGAAAAACCTGGAAGACAGGAAGGTCTGGAAGAAAGATGAGGAGGTTGCACTCCTTGTCGCACCCGGGCTTTCCGCTCTTGTCTTTGCGCGCCAGCGAAAACTCGCACTCGGCCGGACCGAGGCATTCGCATTCAACCTGCCCGCCCTTTTCCCAGCGCATGGCCTTCTCGCCGTCGCCCTTACACAGCAAACCGGATACACCCCAGCATTTGTAGTAGACGGGGAACACCTGCTCCAGGTCCTCGCTGGGAAAACAGACGCGAATGCGTTTGGGTTCGCTTCCGTAGATCTCGTAGAATTTCTTTTCGAGCTCCGGATCCTCAAAGTCCGCAATGAAGTGGTCGCTCTTTTCCGGATACTCGTTGCCGGTCTTTTTCGAAAGTTGTTTGGTTCCGAGCCGTATCTTGCCGCCGCGCGAAAAGCGGCGCTGTTCACTCAGTCCTCGAATAGGCATTGTGCTGTTACCTCCCTTGTGCTACCCTGAGCGGGTTGCGGTTTGTTCTACGCGCCGTCCCGGTTCGCGGCCTGGGCGGCGCACTTCTTTACAGGCTCGCCGAAACTTTCCGACCCGCCTCGATCGTCGCCCTCTGCTCGCGCAAAACGCGGATGGCCGTCTCGCACGCGCCCTCGTCGCCGACCGGCCCGCCGAATTCCTCCATCAGCACTCGCGCGAGCTCGTCCACGTCGTCGCGTCTCAGGCGCG
>JAVEWL010000868.1:0-2653 GCA_034004565.1 FCB group bacterium
TCCGCGATATCCGCCTTCACCGAAGCCGCCTGTCCGTGCGTCAGCTCGACGACGCCGGTCGCGATCCGCGAACCGACCTCGATCAAATGCTCCAGCACCATCGCCGCCGACCAGTAGCGCGAACTGTCCTCGATGCCCAGCGGCGCGCGGATCAGCACGCGGGTCCGCAATGCCTCGGGCGCGAGGGACTGCGCCGCCGCCGCCACCCGCTCGCCCTCGCGCAGGAACAGCCCGAGCGCCTTGTCCCACGAGGTCGTCCGGCAAAACGCGGGAAACAGCACATGGCGCAGGGCGAACGCCTGCAGCGGCGGCAGCCCGGCGCCGGGCGCCGCCAGATTCTCTTGCGGACTGGGCCTATCGGTTCCGGAGGAATTCATCGAGGGTCAGCCCGATATCCTTCGCGATCTGCCGAAGCAGGATCGGAGAAATGTCGCGGCCCTGATGAAACGGCACCGTGGTGCATTTGCCGTCCGCGTTGCGGAACTGTTTGTGAGAACCGCGCTGACGCACCTCGACGAAGCCAAGGGAAACCAGAATGGCGACGACCTCGCCCGGCTTGAGGACGGGTACGTTTCCCATTCCTCAGGCAATCGCGACGTTCTGAACCCCGACGAACTCGGATTCGAGCTCGGGCTCGCCGTCTTCGAGAAGCATGCCGATGACTTCCTCGAGGTTGCGGTTGAGCTCGTCGAGCGTTTCGCCTTGCGAATGCGCGCCAGGAAAGCCCGGAACGAAACCGACAAACAGCCTGGTTTGCGGGCACCGTTCAATCACCGCGGAATAGACTCTCATGGCTTCCTCCGATCTCTCTGCCAGGGCGCAATTATCGGCTTACCCGAAGCGGACGGCAACTTGATAGGCTGAACGTGCGCAAATAATCGGGCATGGCCCCTTTGATCCGTAGTGTTGGTCATCGCTAGCCTATGTACCAGTGTAGGGGATTTGGGATACCACCACTTCAGCATTTATGTCAGATGCCTCCAGCATGACTTCAACTGCGCGTTTGCGTGAGTCTTTCTGCACGTGTGGCCCAACGAGGATACGAGTGATTGGCAACTTTCTGGCCGGCTCATCGGGGAGCGACCGTCCGAACAACTCAATATACGGGACTGGGCAGCCAGCTCGGACGAAGGTCTTCGGAGTCTTGCGTGGCCGCTTCTCGCCCTGCAATTCTCCTTGAGTTACGAGCTCTCGGTTTGGAGGAACTGCGACGATTCGCACCTCACGCTCCTCATGAAAGCCCCAATGTTTGTACAAGCAGGACAGCGTAGCGACAACCTCAAAAGTAGGTTCAAGCTCTTCGGCCGATGGATGCTTGATAAATCCTCGGATAGCCTTCTTGAGATCTTGCTCCGCCTCTTCAATTTCTTCGGCCCTTGTTTCGATTTGTAGTTCGTCTTGGTAATAGTGAACGTCGCCCCATTGAACGTGTTGATACCAATAGTCTCGTGCTTCCACTTCCAGCAGGGACTGGAGTCCCATTGCATCAAAAACTATTGCGTAACCCCCATCCTTTCCATAGGCGCGCCATTGGCTCAATAGGCCGTCGTCAAGAGCGCGCTGCGTCTTGGCTGTGCAAAATGACGCAATGTAGGGTTCGTTGAACTTCATCGTCGTTGCGCGAATTGCGTCAGCCATCTCCCGCGCATATTTGACAATGGTCTCTTCGGCTTCTCGTGGAGTGCGTGCGAACTGCGGGAGTATTTGGAGGTCGGGGGACGACGTAAGTTCTTCACGTACTGCTGTTTCGAGCAATTGTCCGAGCCTGCGCTCAAAGAAAAGCGAAATTTCTTGCGAGTCGTTAAGAAAGGACGAGTGCGTAGCCCATAGACTTTGACTGGACAAGATTCCTGCTAGCCCAGACGGGCTGGTGTAGTGGATTAGGTTCGTGTGCTCTTCGGTAACTAGGCGCGGCATGATGTGAGAGTAGTCATGGATGTTGCTTACGAGTGTGTTGAGTCATGATCCAAGTTTCCCCTTCCGTTAATGCGCGGGCGTTCCTGGTGGTGGGTGTGTTGAAGCGCCGGGTAGGATAGCTTTCCGTCATGCCGGTGGCAAGCCGCGTCGCGGGCGCGCGCACCGTCCCGCCGGCGCCGAGTTTTTGGGGTGGATGAAAGCGACGGTATAGTGCGGCGATGCTGAATCCTCGCGACTTTCTTCACAGCCTGTTCGACGCGGCGCTCGCCGCCGTGCATCCCGCCGTCTGCGTTCCCGCGCAACTTCCCGACCCGGCGACGGTCAAGGGGCGCATCGTCGTCGTCGGCGCGGGCAAGGCGGCCGCCGCGATGGCGCAGGCTGTTGAAAACGTATGGAGCAATGAACTGCATCGCGTCACAGGTTTGGTGGTCACGCGCTACGGCCACGGCGCGCCGACGCGGAAGATCGAGGTGGTCGAGGCCGCCCATCCGGTGCCGGATGCCGCCGGCCAGGACGCCGCGCGGCGCATTCTCGCGCTGGTGCAGGGTTTGAACGAGGACGACCTCGTGCTGGCGCTGATGTCGGGCGGCGGCTCGGCGCTGCTGGCGCTGCCGGCGCCGGGCGTGACGCTGGCCGAGAAGCAGGCGCGGACGAAGGAGTTGCTGAGGAGCGGGGCGTCGATCCACGAGATCAACGCCGAGCGCAAGCGCCTCTCGGCGATCAAGGGCGGCAAGCT
>JAVEWL010000869.1:0-2653 GCA_034004565.1 FCB group bacterium
CTTATGGTCCAATACGCAGCGCTTTGAAGCACCCCCAAACAAGTTTGGGGGTGGCATATCCATTAGTTGAAGTAGTTCCCAACCCCCCACCCAGAGGAGACACCCCATGACAATGAAACGTGTCGGATGCCTCTCCGCAATACTCGCCTTATCCCTCGCCTCAGCGTGGGCCGCCGACCCCGCCCAAACACCCCATCGTTGGAAGCCCGTCGCCGACGAAGTGTATCTCCAGGAAGTGGGGGAGAAGGTCCCCAGCCCAGCCCCAATCACCGCGCTCGCCGTTCTCAACGACCAAGTCTTCGCAATCGGAAACGGAATCATCCATACCCTCAACGGCAACGCCCTGGCCGCCGCCCCCGGCGCTCCGGCCGCAGCCACGCGCATGCAAGTCCTCGACGGCGCTCTGTGGGTTGCCACCGAGTCCGGCGCTTATCGCTACGCCGACAACGCTTGGACCAAAGTCGACGACCGCGCCTTCGTGGACTTCTGTCTGCACCAGGGCAAGGTGCACGCCGCCACGCGTGACGAGGTCTTCCGCTTCAATAACGGCGCCTTCGAAAGCGCCACCCCGAAGGGCGGATACCTCACCAGCGACTCGACGAACGTCATGGACGACTTCAGCCAGGTTCTTCCCAATCCGGTTCGCATTGGACCGATTCAGCAAATCGCGTCCTACAGCGGCACGCTCTACATCCTGCAGCCCAATCGGCTCGCGCTGATCGACGTCGACACCTTCGTGCCCGATCCCATCGACTGGGGCGTGCTCCCCTCCAGCAATGTGCGCGACATGCTGGCCGACGGCAGCCGCCTCGAGATCGCCACCGACCGCGGCGTAGCCACCCTGCGCGGCATGGCGCTCTCGACCATCGACGCCGCCGACCGCCTGCCCTACGATAAAACCACCTGCCTTGCCGCGGGCTTCGACAACGACCTCTGGATCGGCACCGATCGCGGCGCCATCCGCAAGGTCGGCGACGAGTTCCACTATTTCGGCGCGACCCTCTGGCTCCCCGGCGACGGCGTCAACGACATCGCCGTGAGCGGCAAGACCGTCTACATCGCCACCAACGCCGGACTCGGAATCATCCGTTACGAGCCCTACACCCTTGCGAAAAAGGCCGCCTACCTCGAGCGCCTGCTCGACGAATACGGCCACAAGCGCCTCGGCTTCATCCACTCCCTCTACTGGAGCGACAAGCACAACGAGTTCATCCGTGAAATCAGCGACAACGACGGCGGTCACACTTCGCCGTACTTGTCCGCGATGACCTTCAAGTACGCGGCCACCGGCGACGAGCAGGCCCGCGAGCAGGCGTTGGACTCCTTCAAGGCCATGATCTGGCTCGACGACATCACCCCGAAGGACGGCTTCATTGCCCGCGCCATCTGGTCCAGCAAAGGCGATAAGGACGAGATGTCGACCCAGGGTTCCGGTGGCCTCCCCGCGAAGTGGTATCCCACCGACGACGGCCTCTGGTACTGGAAGGGCGACACCTCCAGCGACGAAGTCAACGCGCACTACTATTCGGTCGCGCTTTTCCACGACCTCGCGGCCAAAGGCGCCGAAAAGGACCGCGCCGCGCAGCACATCGCCAAGATGACCACGCACATCATGGACAACGGCTGGGTGCTCCGCGACATGGATGGCAAAGCCACGCGCTGGGGGCGCTGGGACCCGGCGTATCTTCTGACCCCCTACGGTTCCGAAGCCCGTGGCCTCAACGGCATGGAAGCCCAGACCTACGTACATACTGCCTACGCGATGACCGGCGACGAAAAATACATGAAGGGCCTCGAGCAACTCATCGAATGGCGCTACCACAAGTACACGGTCCGCCAGAAGTCGACCTTCCCGCCCGACACCGTGGTCCCGTGGGACGATGAGCTTTCGTTCCGCTGCTACATCCCCCTGCTGACCTACACGAAAGACCCCGATTTGCGCTCGATCTACCTGCGCAGCATCGAGCGCAGCTACGAAGTGAAGCGAATGGAACACCTGCCGTTTTACAACTTCGCTTACGGCGCCCTGACCGGCAACGACTGCGACGAGGAACGCGCCGTGAAGTTCTTGCGCGAATTCCCGCTCGACACCGTCACGCACACCTTCACGAATTCCTTCCGCGACGACCTCGGTCTCGAGCCCGGCTACGAAGCCCCGTGGTCCAAAGGCATGCGCGCGATGTCCCCGCGCGAAATCGGCAGCTACGCCGATGACAGCACCGCCTTTATCTACGATCGCAGCGGCAACGGCAAAGGCATCCGCCCGCCCGTCTCCTGGCTCGAAGCCTACTGGATGGCCCGCTACCACGGCCTCATCGAGGCTCCCAAGACAACCGACCCGGCGCTCACCACCGTCGAACCCGGCACGGCCGAACACATCGGCGCCGCCCCCTACGACGGCCCCCCGCGTCCCGAAATCGCCATGTAAACAAAACCAGCCCTATGCGTGGGCACACCCGCCCACGCTTAGGGTTCATATATTTTCTGTAACACTCTAGCCGAATGCCGGGTGGCTTCTTTCCGGGTGGGATCGACGCGAAAGAGTGCCCCCTCACCCCGACCCTCTCCCCCGATGGGGGAGAGGGGGACAAACCACGCAGTCGCACCCGGCTTTCCCCCTCTCCCCCATCGGGGGAGAGGGTCGGGGTGAGGG
>JAVEWL010000870.1:0-2652 GCA_034004565.1 FCB group bacterium
GCCGTGTGCCAGCCCCTGCTTCTCATCGGCGCCGTGGGCTGGGTAATGTTCAAATAGCCCCTTTCTTGCGCACGACCTGCCGCAAAGGCAATAGCGCCCCCTCACCCCACCCTCTCCCCCGATGGGGGAGAGGGGGAACGCCTGCGGTCCATCGCGTCCATCAAGTCCATCGTGTCCATCAAGACTACCCCCTAACCGCCTGACTGCAATCATAACCGCAAGATCCATTACAAACGCAACGCTAAGTAAAGAGAGATTCCGCCATGCGACCGAAACTTCCGTAATAGCCGCCTTGCTTCCAAGCCTGAAACGGCGCAAGATATACAGGCATGTGCATATAGAGAATGTCTTGCGCGACGGAGCAGAAGAGGGAAGGGCTCGGCAAGCCAAGCCTGCGGGGGCATCCCGGCACTCGCGAACGGCAATGGCATTGTACCGGCGGCAACCATGGGGAGTGCGTAGTTCAATGCGCAAAGCGATTACCGTTAGTCTCTGGCTGTGTTCTCTCGTTTGGGTCACGATGGCCTGGGGCGGAGCGCTCGAGGATTTCGTCAAGGAGCCCGATTCCAGCTATGCCTACGCGGCCGTCGATTCGAAACCCGGCGCGGGCTGCACCATCTACACCCTCGATATGATTTCCCAGACGTGGCGTCCGAACGACGTGGACAAACCCGTCTGGAAGCACTGGGTCCTGGTGGCGGTGCCGGACCGCGTCGAGACCGAAACCGCGCTGCTCCTGGTCTCCGGCGGCAATAACAAGCACGATTCCCTACCGAAACTGCGCGAGAAGGAAGAGATGGTGGTCAACAGCGTCGCCGCCAAAACCGGCGGCGTGGTGGTTGTGCTGCAGGGCGTACCCAGCGAACCGCTGGTGTTCAAGGCCGAAGGCAAGGAGCGCACGGAAGACGAGATTATCGCCTACACCTATCGGCAGTACGTCGACACCGGCGACGGCACCTGGCCGCTGCTGCTGCCGATGGTGAAGAGCGCGGTTCGGGCCATGGACTCGACGCAGGACTTTCTCAAGAAGCTGACCCCGGCCGTGAACGTCAAGGACTTCGTCGTGACGGGCGCCTCGAAGCGCGGCTGGACCACGTGGCTCACGGGCGCGGTCGATCCGCGCGTCGTGGGCATTGCCCCGATGGTGATAGACGTGCTCAACATGCCGCCGCAAATGAAGCATCAGAAGGAGTGGTACGGCGCCTACAGCAGCGAGGTGCAGGACTACACGGAACTCAAGCTGACGGACTATCTGGCCAGTCCCGAGGCGCAGCCGCTGCTCGATATTGTGGACCCGTATTCGTACCGCGAGAAGTACACGATGCCGAAGCTCGTGCTGGTGGGGTCGAGCGATCAGTACTGGACCCTGGACGCCTCGAAGTTCTATTTCCACGATTTGCCCGATCCGAAGTACATTCACTACGAGGCCAACGGCGACCACGACACCAACGGCGAACCCGAAACCATCAAGGCCCTGACGCACTTCTACAACTGCGTCGCAAAGAAAAAGGCGATGCCCGAATTCACCTGGGACATCCAGCCCGACGGCACGTATCTCGTCACCCCCGGCGAACCGCAGCCGACCGAGGTGCGTCTGTGGAAGGCCCACGCGCCCACGCTCGATTTCCGCAAAGTGACCGTCGGCGACGTGTTCACCAGCGAAGTGCTGACCCCGAACGCGGACGGCACCTATTCCGGCCGGGTGAAAGCGCCCAAGGAGGGGTTCGACGGGTTCTACATCGAGCTGGTGTACCGGAGCCTGCTCGGGTTCGACTACAGCCTGACGACGACCACCTGCGTCCCCGAGCGCAGCACCAACATCCTCGGCATCGCACTCGCCGTGTGCCTGCCGCTGCTGCTCCTCGGCGCCGTGGGCTGGGCCCTGTTCAAGTAAGCATTATCCAACGCAACCACAGCGGCGCCTCGCCAAATCAGGGAGGCGCCGCTCAGTATTCTCCGCCACACTGACAGAGCACTTCAGCCCGCTTCAGCGGGCTTTTGACCTTTGCCCCCTGCTTCAGCAGGGGGGATCGCAGGCCCTGACCTTTCTGAATGAGCCGGCTTTAGCCGGACTTCTCGGGCTTGGCTTTAGCCATGGCAGCTAAAGCAGGACCGATAAGCCCGGCTGAAGCCGGCTCTTACTGGGATGAGGGCAGCCCGGCCCACCCCGCCTGAAGGCGGGTGCAAAGATCAAAAGCCCGCTGAAGCGGGCTTCGGTAACGTCCAGGCAAATACAAAGAGCACTGAGGAAGCGGCGCCGTTTTACTTGTCACTGGGGCGCGAGTTCGGTAACCTTGTGCCCATTGCGGGATGACAACAAGGAGAAGACCACATGGAAAAGATGAAAGTGGGCGTGATCGGCGCGGGCTGGGTCGCCGGCGAACACATCAAGTCGTTCAATTCGAACCCCCATACCGAGGTGAAAGCCATCGCCGGGATCACCCGCGACGAGGCCGAAGCCAAGGCCGCGGCCTGCGGCGTGGCGGCGACGCCCTACGGCGACTATGCGGAGATGCTCGCGAAGGAGAAGCTGGACATCGTGTCCGTGGCGACGCCTCCGAACCTGCACAAGGAACACGCGCTCGCCATCGTCGCCGCCGGCAAGCATCTCATGCTCGAGAAGGCCATGGCCACCACGCTTGAGGACGCCAT
>JAVEWL010000871.1:0-2651 GCA_034004565.1 FCB group bacterium
TTTACGCCGGGAGTCCGATCCGCTCCCTAGGACGAAGTACCGGGCATTTTCTTTCCCTGGTTGATCCGCTGTGATCGCCCTGCCCCTCTTCTGCTGGGTCTTCATGCGCTGTTACGACTGCGCCTTCCTGTGGCGGGAAGCGCGCTTGTCGTACTTCGGCCGTGAATCACGCCCAGTCCTCTCCGGCATCTGCATCGAATGCGGATCAATCGAGACATTCGAGCGCGGCCGCGCAACGCCGGGACCGCAGGGCACGGCGGGCGCGGCGGCGCCCCCCTTGGCTAATAGGGGGGGAACAGTCCGACAGGCACCCAAACCCCGCACCGGAACATCCAGGAGGAAGACCCATGTTCGCTTCCGTTGAATCCCATTGGCCCCGCAACCGGCACGGCGAACGTTACGTGCTCGGCAAGAAGGGCGAGGAATCCATCGTTCTAGAAACCAGCACCCGCGGTGACGGCAAAGCCTTCATCGACTGGCTGACCGTCACCTTCCCGGTTGCGGCCATCGATCACGAGAACGACTGGGACGTTCCGGAATTCGTCGGAACCGAAGACGCCGCGCTCTACCTCGCGCTGCGCCTGGAAAAGATCCTCGGCTTCGGCATCTTCGAGAAGCGCGAGAAGGGTCACCGGTTCTATCACCACTCCTGGTCACTGGGTGAAGACGGTCGCTTCGGCTTCATCGCCGTGGGCGGGCAACGCGCCACGATGCTGTTCGAGCTCACCGGCGAAGGCTGCATGCACGCCAGACCCGGATGGGAAGCGGACATGCACGCTTTCCTCACCTCCGGTGCGCTCGTGTCCGGCGAACTCACCGGCCCGAAGATCACCCGCATTGACCTGTCGCACGACGACCACGCGGGCACCTACAACGTCGACCGCGCCTTCGACGACTGGAACAACGACCGCTTCAAGCTCCCGCAAGCCCCGCAGTCGCCGGCGATGAACCAGGTCGGCAACTGGTCCCGCCCCGATGGTCGAGGCCGGACGCTCTACGTCGGTCGCCGCCAGTCCGGCAAGTTCCTGCGCGTCTACGAGAAGGGCAAGCAACTGGGTGACCGTGAGTCGCCCTGGACCCGGATCGAGCTTGAGCTCAAAGCCGAAGACCGGGTCATTCCTTTCGAAACGCTCCTGAAGCCCGGCCATTACCTCGCCGGCGCCTATCCGGCGCTGGAATGGCTCAACGAAAAGCAGTCCCGCATCTCCACGGTCCGCCACGCCGCGAAGAAGGGATACGAAGCCATGGTCCGCTACGTGCGCCGCGCTGCAGGCGCCGCTCTCGCGGTGGCCGTCGCCATCAACGGACAGCAGTTCGTCCAGGACCTGGTGGCCGACGTCACCGCCGACGAAATGCACCGCCAGATGGTCAAGCGTGCGCTTGACCTTCCCCCCTATGTCGTCGCCGATTTGGCCGAATCGGATACCGACGAATCAGGCCGCCAACCGATGAAGGGAAATGACGATGTCCATCCTGTTTGACCTTGCCGAAGACCAGATCCGCACCGAACGCCGTGTCGTACTGGGTGCCCGTGGGCGTGAATTCACGCTCGATAACGGCACCCACTTCGACTACACGGAAGTGTTCCTCACCGTTCCGCTGTCTCGCCCGGATGACCCGAATCCGATGAGTTGGGGTCTCGGCCTCGAGGTTCTGAAGATGCCGGGCTCAAAGAACGCCATGGCCATCAAGCAGCCGGACGCCTACATGGCGGAAATCCAGATCCGCGAGTTCCAGGCGGGCAAGGACGTGCGCAAGGAAATCGTCGGCGTAAAGCCCTTGCACCTGCTTGGCCAGAACGCCAAGCAAGCCGCACCGGCACAGCCTCCGAAGTCGTAAGCCATGCATGCCGGTCAGCTTCCGCCCTTGCTCATTCCGCAGGAGCGCTGGAAGGAGTTCTGCGAATGGGCACGGGATAGCGGTTACGACGAGTCCTATTTCAACCGCTGGGATTCGAAAAGCGTAGAGCTGCAACGGCAGTATTTGGAAGAGCATAAGTAACAGCGTTTCGCTTGCGAAACGCCCCATCCACATCGAAGGGAGCAAGACATGAAGATCGAACTGAAGGGCTACGGCCTGACCGTGAATGGTCAGCCCGCGAAGTGGTGGCAAACGGTGCTTGCACTGCTCGCCGCACCGCTGCTGTTCCTCCTGCTGCTGCTCGATGCGCTGCTGAACGCACCGGGCAAGTTCGGCATGTGGTTCTGCAACACGCTGGGCCGTGCCGGCCTGCCGGAACTGGGCGGCGGTCTGTTGCAGCTGCGCTATCCGACCAAGCGGATCGAGTGGAAGCCGGAAGGTGAGGACGCCGACATGATCGACAGCCTCGAGCAGCGCACCGGCTATGACTTCTCGTACCGACGTCGCCCGCACTTCAGCGTCGTCAACGTCATCACGATCGGTGGCGGAAAAAGAAACGGCCGCGAGTAGCGGCCGTGAATTGAATCCCCTTTCGTCGGGGCTTGCCCGTGATGAAAGGAGTAATTCAATGGAACGTAGTTTTTACATCGTAAAGCGTCTGTTTGGCAAGTTCGTGCGGCTCAACGTCGAGTTCGTGGTTGAACCTTACTTCCAGCCGTGGCGGGTGACCGCTTGGGATTTGATGGAACGCCGTCATTGCGCGGATTGGACGTTTGACACCGAAGAAGCAG
>JAVEWL010000872.1:0-2649 GCA_034004565.1 FCB group bacterium
TCGCAGGTGCTCACGCGGTGGGCGCTGGTGCGGAAGAACACGCTGCTGCCGTTCCTGGCGCATCTGGCGATTGAGGTGGAACTGCTGGAGGTGCAGGTGATGCTGTAACCCCGAATTCCCATTCGGGGGCTTTGGAGTGAGCGAAGCGCTTCGAAGAAAAAGCAAAAAAGACCCCGAATAGGAATTCGGGGTTACATTCAGCCCTCCACCGGGAGGAGGGAAACGTAGATGTTATCGTCTTCGACTTTCAGGGCGTAGCGGCGCAGGGGCGTGGAGTCGTGGGTGAGGCATTTGCCGGATTCGATGTCGTACTTCCAGAAGTGGCGGGGGCAGGTGGCGATGGTGCCTTCTAGCGTGCCGGTGGTGAGATCCCAATTCTGGTGCTTGCAGCTTACCTCGGTGGCGTAAAACGAGCCGTCTTCGCGCTTGATGATGCCCACCTTGCGCGCCATGACGGAGTAGGAGCGCCAGCGGGTGTTGTCGAAGTCCGAGACCTTGGCCAGACGTACCCACTTGATGTCATCGGCAATATCCACGACGTTCCTTCTCTTGCTTCGGCATCTGTCATCGCTATCGAACGGTGTGAGTTCCTATTAAAACACAAAGAGCCAATTTGAAGAAACTTTTGCAGCCAGCGTCTGTATTCATAGAGTGCGCGACTACGGAAAGCGTGGGGGGATTGTCGTTTTTGCCAAGCGAAATCCCCGTTTGCAGAGCGGAATTGACGTCCAGCGCAAGTATCCGTTGCATCAATAAGTTAGGGCTGGTAACATAGGAGGGCAAGGAGGTTGTTGGTGCACATGGAAAAAGACGACACTGCAAGCAGAACGGCCCCGGATTCCACCATTCTGGGGCAATCTTTGCCTGTGGCGCCGTCCGCCTTGGCGCGTAAAGCCAGCCTCATTATGCTCTCCGGCTCGGAAATCGGGCGAGAAATCGAGTTGCTGGGGGGTGAGGTCGTGGTCGGACGGTCCCCACTGGCGCACACGACCATCGGCGATCCGAGCATCTCGCGCTCGCACGCGAAAATCCTTCACATGAAAGAAGGAGAATCGGACTTCTACGAGATCTCCGACCTCGAAAGCCGCAACGGTACTCAGATTAACGGCGTACGCGTTAACCATGCCCGCCTGCGCAACGGCGACAAGGTGCAGCTTGGCGACGTGATGCTGAAGTTCGTGTTGCAGGACGCGTACGACTCGCAGTTCTACCAGGAAATCCATCGGCGCATCCATTATGATCAGTTGACCGGCCTGATGACCATGGACGCCTTCCGGACCCGGATAATGGCCGAGATGGAAAAGAAAGACACCGTCTTCTCCTTGGCCATGACGGATCTCGACGGTCTGAAGTCTGTCAACGACACCTATGGGCACTTGGCGGGGCGCATGGTGGTGCGCGAGATGGGTGCGCTGCTGCGGAAGCTCTTGCGCGAGGACGATGTCCCCGCACTGTACGGCGGCGACGAAACCATCATCCTGTTCCCGCACACGACGATCGAGGACGCGCGCGAGGTGGCCGAGAACGTCCGCACCTCGTTTGAGAGCCGCGTGTTCGAGTTCCGCGGCAGCACGTTCTCGCGGACCATCAGCCAGGGCTTGGCCGAGTGGCCGCGGCAGGGGCGGACGCGCGAGGAAATCATCACCGCCGCCGACGGCGCGCTGTACGCCGCGAAGGCCGCCGGTCGAAACTGCGTCCGGCTCCACGGAGCATAACCATCGCGACGGGACGGGTCACGCTTGCCACGGATTTCGGAACGCGGGATCCCTATGTGGCGGCGATGAAGGGCGTCATAGGACGCATTTCCCCCGACGTTCCAATCCTTGACCTCACCCATGACATAACCCCCCAGTCCATCCTGGAAGGGGCGCTTTTTGTTGCCGGCGCGATGCCGTATTTTGCGCCGGGGACGGTACACGTGGTGGTAGTGGATCCGGGCGTGGGGAGTCATCGCCGGGCGGTGGCGGTGCGGGCCGGCGGGCAGGTGTTCGTCTGTCCGGATAACGGGCTGCTGACCCTGTTTCTTCGGCGGCACGAGGTCGAAGAGGCGCGCGTGCTGACCGAGAAGCGCTTCATGCTGGATTCGGTCAGCGCCACCTTTCACGGGCGCGACGTGTTTGCGCCGATTGCGGCGCACGTGGCGCGCGGCGTTCCGTTGAGCAAGTTGGGGCCGGAGGCCGGGCCGCTGGTTTCGCTGGCCTTGCCCGAGCCCACGGTTACGCCGGAGGGGCGGCTGCGGGGGGAGGTAATCCACGTGGATCGCTTTGGTAACTTGATCACGAACGTCCCGATGGGGAATATAGGCGGGTTCCGGAAAGTATATGTTGCCGGTCGTCGCCTTGCGTCCATCCAGCGGACCTACAGCGACGTATCGGCTGGATGCGTGCTGGCGCTGGTGGGCAGTTCGGGCTATCTCGAAGTGGCCGTCAATGTCGGTAACGCCGCCGAGAAATTGGGCGCGGGCGTTGGAACGCCCGTCGAGATAGGACCGAAGTGACAGCATCCATATCACTTGAACCGAAATCCAACCTGAACAGCACCGTGACCGTCCCGGGCTCGAAGAGCTGCACGGCGCGCGCGCTGGTAATGGCGGCGTTGACGGACGGCGTCACGCGTCTCCTCGATCCCGCCGACTGCGACGATAGCGAT
>JAVEWL010000094.1:0-12019 GCA_034004565.1 FCB group bacterium
CCTTCGCTCCCCCAGGAACAGCCCGGCGTCCTCCGGTGTTTGTGCCGACAGGCGACCGGGGGGTATGATCCCTTACCTGTTTCGGTGCACCTTTTCTAGAGCTTGCAAGGAGCGATCGTTTGCAGAAGCGCGCGGGTTTGGCGGGACAAGTACCGATGAATGCGGCCTCCAAGTCGGTGCTGCGGGTGGTATTTGTCACGCTTTTTCTGGATTTGGTTGGGTTTTCCATCATTTTCCCCCTGTTTCCGAGCATGCTGGAGCATTACCTGCTGCACGAGGGGCACAGCGGGCTGTTCGGCAAGATGTTGAGGGGCATCGAGCTGTTCAGCGAGTCGGCCGGCGCAGGCCCGGGCGGTACGGTGGTGTTGTTTGGCGGCCTGCTGGGGTCGCTCTACTCGCTGTTGCAGTTCCTGTTTGCGCCCGTCATGGGGTCGCTTTCCGATCGCTACGGGCGCAGGCCGGTGCTGCTGGTTTCGGTCGCGGGGTTGGCGCTGTCCTACCTGCTCTGGTTCTTTTCGGAGACCTTTCTGATGCTGGTGGCCGCGCGGCTGATTGGCGGCATCATGAGCGGCAATATCTCGACGGCGACCGCCGTGGTGGCCGACGTGACGACCGACGAGGAGCGGCCGAAAGGTATGGCGCTCATCGGTATTGCGTTTGGCATCGGGTTTATTCTCGGCCCCGCGCTCGGTGGCATCTCCGCCCTTCTGGATCTTACGAAACACTGGCCCGGGTTGGTGGTGTATGGCGTGAACCCCTTCTCGGTTCCCGCCCTGGTGGCGTTTCTGCTTTCGGTTGGCAATCTGATATTCGTGGCGACCAACTTCCGCGAAACCCTTCCGAAGGACAGTGTGGCCCGCAACCGCCCGATGCGTACTGTCAATCCCCTGAAACTGTTTCACGGGGAGACCTATCCCGGCGTGACGCGGACGAACTTCGCCTATTTCCTATTCCTGTCGGCTTTTTCGGGCACGGAGTTCGCTTTGACCTTCCTGGCGGCGGACCGTTTCGGGTACGGTCCGCTGGGCAATGCGCTCATGCTGCTTTTTGTCGGGGTGGTGCTGGCGGGCATGCAGGGCACGTATGTGCAGCGGAAATCCGCGGTTATCGGGGCGAAGCGGATGAGCGTTCACGGCCTATTCATGGCCATTCCGGGTCTTGTTCTGGTGGGTTTCGCTCCGCATCCTTTGGTCCTCTACGTGGGGCTCTTCTTTATGGCGGCGGGTTCGGCCCAGGTGATACCGTGCATGACGGCGCTGGCCTCGCTGTACACTCCCGCCGACGCGCAGGGGCGGGTGCTGGGGGTGTTCCGCTCGCTCGGGGCCTTGGCGCGCGCGCTGGGGCCGCTGATAGCCTGCATGGTGTATTGGCGGCTGGGGCCGGCGGTAACCTATTATGTGGTGGCGGTCTTCCTGGCGGTACCGCTTATCATTGCGCAAAGTTTGCCGCAGCCGGGTGGGACGCTGGCCCAGGATCGTTAGGGCGCCCGATACGTTCGGCGCATCCGGGCAGGCGCGTCCGGCGCGGATATCGGGAGAGAATCGTTAGCATGGCGATAGCGAAGGGCGAGCAGACCGTGTTCTGGGATTTCAAGCGGAACCCGGGCTGGCTGGGTTTCCTGGTGCGCGCGGGCGCGCTGGTATTGTTGTTGTTTCCGCTGGTTACCGACCGGCTTTGGACGGCCTGGCTGTGCGTGCCGGTCTGGTTCGTTATCTGGCTCACCGCCTCCGCAAAGCGGATGTTCTTCCAGAAGAACCTCACAGATCTGCCGAAACTCGGTACAGCTCCCGAGGATGCGCGCGAACTGCTCCAATTCCCGCGAGTGACCGTCATCTCGCCGGGCCGCAACGAGGAGGCCGGCGTCGAGGCCGCGGCGCGTTCCCTGGCCGCGCTGGACTATCCAAACCTCGAGGTCATCTGCATCAACGACCATTCCACGGACCGCACGGGCGAGATACTCGATCGCGTGGCGGCCGACTGTCCCAACGTGAAGGTCGTACACGATCCGCCCCTTCAGGAGGGCTGGCAAGGGAAATCGAACGCCGTGTGGTACGCCGTTCACAACGCGGATCCCAGCTCGAAGTGGCTGTTGCTGACGGACGCCGACGTGGTTTTCGAGCCGGCCGCTTTGCGTCAGGGCGTGGCGGTGGCGGAGGAGTTGGGCGCCGACTTTCTCACGTGCGTACCGTACCTCGATACGGGAAGCTTTGCGGAGGAATTGGTGCTGCCGATTCAGTGGAACGGCTTGCTGGCCGGCGCCTCGATCGAACGAATCAACCGCCCAAAGGCCCCTCCCGTGGGTATCGGCGCCTTCATTCTGGTGAAGCGCGACGCGTACCTGCAGTGCGGCGGTCATGCGGCGTTCTATGCGCAGCAGCCCGAGGACGCCTTGCTGGCGCTGGCGGTGCGGCAGTGGGGCGGGAAACTCGCGGCAGGCTGGACCGACAGCCTGTTCAGCGTGCGCCTGTACCGGGGCTACAAGCAGATGATGAGCTATTGGGTGCGCAAGAACCGCGTGAGTGGCGACGACCGGTTGGGCTATTTCGCGTCCATGATGCTGTTTTGGCTTTTGGTGATGGTGACTCCGTTGCCGATGGCGCTTGCGGCGGCGATAAAGCAATTCGCAATGGGTGATTTCAGCCTTGCGCTGACGGTCTACGCGGCCGGCGCGTTCGTGTCCTTTTTTGAGATGGCACGGGGCATGGAAGCCACGCGGGCCGTCGTGCGGATGCGGTGCGGAATCGGCTGGTTGCATCCGCTGGCCGGCGCGCTGCGGGTGTGGATCGATGTGCTGTCGCTGGCCGGGGCTTTTACGAAGCGCCGGATGGACTGGCGCGGACGTGACTTCGTGAACGTGCGCAACGCGAACGTGGAGAACAACCGATGAATGGACATATTCGGTCGATGACCCGCCCCCGAGCCGCCTCCGTGGTGCCTCCGACGGACATCTGGGGATGGCTCGCGCAGAAGTGGGGCCTCAAGCAGTTCTAGAAAACGCAACTCCCCTTGGAAAGGGGAGTTACATCAAGGTTGGTCTTTTGACGGCATACGAAACGAAGGATTGAACGATGACTCTGTCGATGCTGTTGGCGGTGTCCATGGGGGCCGCGTTCCTTTTGGGGCCTGCGGACCTTGATTCGGCGGAGGGCGTCGAGCGGCGGGCGCAGATCCCAGAGGAAAGCCAGGTCCTCCAGGCGCCCACGGGCGCGGAATGGTACATGCCGGTAGCGGCCCTACCCCTTCAGTTGAAGACCGGAATATGGTATCAACGCGTCGAGAAGCCGCAGCAGGAATACCTGGACCAGCGAGCGCTCTGTCTGGGACTCTACGAGGACGGCACATGGACCCTGCCCGAGGTGGGGGAGGGCGCGCTGCCGTGGGGCGGTCCGAACAATATCGTCATGCGGCGGTCGCCGTACAAGCCGACCTGGGGCGGCTTCAACCAGCACCAGATCGTTCGCGAGGGCGAGCGGTTCCGCCTGCTTTATTGGGACCAGCCGGCGGAGACCGGCGAAGCGGGCGCGATGCTGGCGTCGTCGCCGGATGGGCTGCGCTGGGAGAAGGATTCGCGCGGGACGGTCTTCATCGAGCACAACGACGCGTTTACCTTGATGCCTAAAGACGGTGGCTATCTCCTGTATCAAACCAAGCTCGAGGATTGGCCGGACAAGCCTTACCCGGATAACCTGGACAAGTTCCGGCGCGTGCAGTCGCTGCGGGAATCGAAGGATCTGATCACGTGGACGGGACAGGACGTGTTTCTGCGGCCCGACGCGCAGGACCCGCCCGAGACCGAGTTTTACCTGATGAAAGCGTTCCCCTACGGCGGGCGCTATGCCGGGATTTTGATGAAATACTTCGCAGATCCGAAGATGCCGAACAAGCACAGTGCGATCATACGGAACGAGGTCATGTTGAGCGACGACGGGCGGGTATGGCAACGTCCGTTCCGGGGGACGGACATCGGGTTCTTCGGCTTTGCGGATCCCTTTGTGGACTCGGGGCGGTTGTGCTTCGCGTCGTGGAAAGACAACGCGATCGTGCTGTTCAAGTACCGTCCGAATCGACTGCTGGGCGTGACCGCGGACGCGGAGGGAAGTTTTGTGACGCCGGTGCTGACGGTTCGCCGGCCGGTGCTGGACGCGGACACTTCGAAGGGCTGGGTGGAAGTGGAATTGCTCGACGCGCAGGGCAATCCTGTGCCGGATGCGGAGAAGGTTCGGTTCGAGGGGAAAAACGACGAGGGGCTGGCCCTGAACTTCACCGATGCGCAGCCGTATCGGTTGCGGGTGCGGTTGCAGGGGGCAACGGTGTTTTCGATTGCGGAAGGGCACGGTTAAGGCCAATCCGCGACGGAGCGTACGGACCGAGAAGAATGCCTCAGTGCGCCCCAGTTTACGTCCAAGGCCTCACAGCCCGCTTCAGCGGGCTTTTGACCTTTGCCCCCTGCTTCAGCAGGGGGGTAGAGACTGACACCCTATGGATGGAGCCGGCTTTAGCCGGGCTTTTCGATCCTGCTTCAGCTAAAGCAAAGCCCGAGAAGTCCGGCTAAAGCCGGCTCTTCCTAGAAGGAGACAGCCCGGAATCCCCCCGCCTGAAGGCGGGGGCAAAGGTCAAAAGCCCGCTGAAGCGGGCTCAAGAGCCGTCAAAGCAAAACTGGGGAGCACTGAGGAAGGGATGCATTCGTGCTTGCCACCGGCTCCGCCGTTATGTATGTTAGTTCCCCTATGGGAAAAGATATTGTTCATTTCAAATGTCATAGTTGCGGTCACTGCTGTACGGACGTGGTGTGCCTTCCGACGCCGTGGGACGTTATCCGGATCGTTCGGGGCACGGGCCTGAAGCCGCTGGACTTCCTGGAGTTCATTACGCCGGACCAGATCTCGGGGGTCTACAAGACGGACCCGACGTGGCTGGAATGCGGCGGACAGCACTACATGATGGCGCTGCAGCGCGGGCCGAAGGGCTGCCATTTCCTCGACAAGAAGACGAAACTGTGCTCGATCTACGAGCACCGGCCGATCTTGTGCCGCCTGTATCCCCTGCGGGTGCAGGAGACGAAAGACGGCGAATTCAAAGGCTTCACGCTGCACACGAACGTGGGTTGTCCCAAGAACCGCGATGCGGTGATACTCGTGGAGCCGATGCGCCAACTCTATGTTGACGACAGTGAACATCACGAGGACTACCGGGAACTGGTGCGGGTGTTTAACGCGCGCCGGGACAAGCACAAGCGTCCGGAGGACTTCATCCAGATGTTCGTAACGGAAGGCCGCTAACGTTGGACCTCACCATCGCCCTCACCGGGTTTGATGCCGCCACGACTGTGCCCGCGCTTGAAGCGATATCGGAATTGCTGGACGACTACGGCGTGAAGCTGGAGTTCCTGGCGCTGGGGCCCTGGCCGGAACCAGCGCCGGAGTCGGTCAGCGGGCATCCCTTCCGGGTGCTGGAGGTGGATCCTTCGCGCTACGGCGATCAGCTTCGCGCGGCGCAGCGGGAGGCCCGCGGGCGCTGGCTTATCACGCTCGACGCGCCGACGCTGGAAGATGCGCCGCTCGTGTTCGGGTTCTGGTACCGCCGCAACGAGGCCGATCTGCTCGTGGCCTCGCGCTATGCGCACGGCGGGTCGTACCGCATGCCGTGGACGCGCAAATTGCTGAGCCGCACGCTGAACCGGCTCTATCGATCGGGCCTGTCCGTTCCCGTGCACGATCTCTCGAGCGCGCGCCGAATGTACCGCGTGGACGTTCTGCGCAAGATTGTAATCGAGGGCGACGACTTCGATGCGCTCATGGAGACTTTGCTGAAATTCATGGCCAAGGGCGGCAGCGTGAAGGAAATGCCGTGGCATTTTGAATCGGGCCAGTACCGCCAGGCGCCGGGCACCGCGATGCGGCTGATTCGCAGCAGTCTGGGAACCTTCCGGAAGCTGCACGCGCTTCGGAACAGCGTTGACTTCGTTGACTACGACTACCGCGCCTTCGACAGCCGCATCTGGCTTCAACGGTATTGGCAGCGGTCGCGCTTCTTCATTGTGCGCGAGTTTACGGGCAATCCGCCCAGGGTGCTGGATGCGGGCTGTGGTTCGAGCCGCATCATCACGACTCATCCCGAGACCGTGGCGATGGATATCAGCTTTACGCGCCTGCGCCTGCTGAAGGCCACGAATCCGCGCCGCCTGCAGGCCACCGCGGGCGCGCTGCCCTTCGCCGACGACACCTTTGACGCGGTCATCTCGTCGCAGGTGATCGAACACACGCGCGAGACCACCTGCATTTCCGAAGCGGTGCGCGTGTTGCGGCCGGGAGGCACGCTGGTGCTGGGCACGCCCGACTACGCGACCTTTTGGTGGCCGTTTACGGAAGCCATTTACGGGTTCGTAAAGCGCGGCGGCTACGCGGACGAGCACGTGACGCACTACACCCGGGCCGGCCTCATCGAGGAACTAGGAAAGCTGAATTGCGAAGTTCTGGAATGGCGCTATATCGGCGGTGGCGAGTTAATCATCAAAAGCAAGAAGAAATGATGAGTTCAGCATTCAGCATTGCTATTGCATGAAGAGCTGGCGATTGGCTTGCACCCACTCGAACAGCCTGGTTACGCCTTCCTTCACGCCCGTTTTGGGTTCCCAGCCAAGTTCGTGGCCCACGCGACGGATGTCGCTGATGTAGACCGGTTGATCGCCGGGCCGCCAGGGGCCGTGCTCGACCGGAATGGATTTTCCGAGAAGCGATTCCAGTAGCGGGCCGAACTCCGACCATACGGACATGGTGCGGGTGGGGCCGCCGCCGACGTTGTAGATGCGGCCCGCGACGCGATCGCGGTGCTCGTGGGCGAGCAGATAGGCATCGACAAGATCTTCGACGAAGAGGACATCCCGGACCTGCTTGCCGTTGCCGTAAATGCTGATGTGACGGCCCAGGACAGCCGCGATCACGAACCACGCGACCCACCCCTGATCCTCGACTCCGAACTGACGGTAGCCGTAGATGCAGGACTGACGGAACACCACCGTTGGCAGCCCGTAGATGCGGTAATAGTCGCGGACATACTGGTCGGCCGAGCCCTTTGAGCAGCCGTAGGGTGAATGGAAATCCAGCGGAGCCGTCTCGGGAATGCCCAGGGGATAATCGCGATAGCTGTAACGGGTTTCGCCTTCCTCGATCGCGATTTCCTCCATGCCGCCGTAGACCTTGTTGGTCGAGGCGTAGATGACGAGCGGTTTCTGGCCGGAATCGCGGATGCCTTCAAGGACGTTGATGGTGCCGAGGGCGTTGATGTCGAAGTCTTCGCGCGGGTTCATGACGCTCGTGGTGACCGCGACCTGCCCCGCGAGGTGAATGACGGTGTCGGCTTTATGGCCGGCAAAGACCGCGCGCATGGCGTCCGGATCGCGAATATCGGCCTTTACGAAATCGACCGGTCCCGTTTCGCGCAGCCATGCGAGGTTGGACTCGGTGCCCTTGCGGCTGAGGTTGTCGACCACCACGACGCTGTCGCCGCGTTCGAGCAAGCGGCGCGTGGTGTTGCAGCCGATGAATCCGGCGCCGCCAATCACAATGAAACTGGCCAAGCGGTCAACCTCCTCCCGAGTTTTGCGTGTAACATCGTCGGCGCAGAATAGCATCGGGGTAAACGCGGCTGCAAATGAGAGGAGAAAGCGGACGGTATGGGGCCGATGGAGCAATCTCCCCTCACCCCACCCCTCTCCCAACGGGAGAGGGTTTTACAAGGGTGAGGGGAGATTCATTCCAGAATGCAGACCCTACATCTATACTTTCGCCTTTGCGTCGCGCACTTGCTCGATGGCGGCGAAGTGGCGCTCGCGGCAAGCCTCGAGCGTGGGCTTCCAGGGGGTCTGGAGGAAGCCGAGGATGTGCTCTTGTGGAAGGTTCTTCGTGACGTAGTCGACGGTCATGCCGAAGTTTTCCGGGTGGCTCCAGTTGCTGCCGGTGGGGATTTGGTCGTAGCCCGCTTCGGCGAGCTCGTGGTACGCGCCGACGTAGCGTTCCTCTCCCTTCTTTTCACGGTCGAAACTGTTGCCGTAGTACCAGTTGCTCTGGACGACGCTCTTGGGCATGCGTTTGAGGAAGACATCCTTGTGTTCCCAGATGTAGTCGGACCAGATCCAGGGGCGCGAGTTGCCTTTTTCGACCTGTTCGACGAGGAAGAGGAAGTCTTTCCACCAGAGGTCGTACTGGCGGATGACGGTGTAGAGTTGGCGCTTCTGGTGTTGCGCCGTCTCTTCGTCCATGCCGAGGTGGAAGAAGCGCGGCTTGTCGAACAGGTCGACGGCCTCGGCAATAAGGTCTTTGCAGGCCCCGTAGTAGGCATCGGTCGAGAGGCAGCGCGAGAACGGTCCAAGCCAGTGGTCGTGCGTGGCCGAGAAGTTCATCTTCGGAATCGGCTCGAGTCCCTTCGCGCGCAACTTCGCGAGCATTTCCTTCACGCGGGGCTTTTCCCAGGACCCTTCGACGGCGAGCTCGGGATGGCTGTCATAGCGAACGCCTTCGCCGAGATCGATGACCACCATGTTGAGGCCGGATTCGGCCATCTTGTCGACGAGATCGTTCCAGAGGGGCTCGTCGAAGCGCAGCGTTGAACTGGCGTTGGTGTAGTTTTCGCGGCCTTCCGGATAGTCCCAGTCGACCCACATGTTAAAGCCGAGGTGCAGCAGGTTTGCCCAGATCATGCCGTCTCCTCCCGGGGTCTTGGGGGCCGTTTCCTGCGCCATGGCGCTGCCGTATAGGGCCGCGCCGACCGATACGGCCGCCGTGCGTTTCAGAAAGTCGCGTCGATCGATTCCGTTGGACATGGTTTTATCGCCTCCGCTGTAGTTGAACCGAAGTGCATATCAAGCACCCCCAGACTTGTTGGTTCTTCCGGTACTTCCGGGAACGGCCGTGCTCTTGGCTCCCCTTTCCAAGGGGAGTCTTCAGGGCAAGTCAAGAACTCCCCTTGGAAAGGGGAGCCACGAGCACGGCCGTTACTGGAAATGCCGGATGAACCAACTCGTTTGGAGGTGTCATGTCCTTGTTGCTAGGGGGCCGAGACGGCGGCGGCGATTTCGCGGCGGAACTTGCGTTCCATGCCGGGACCGGCGCCGACCTGGACGTACTTGATAAGCCCGTCCTTGCCAATTACGACGGTCTGGGGGATGCCTTCGACCTGGTACGCGGTGGCCGCGGCATTGTCCGTATCGCGCGCCACGATGACATTGAGCGCCATGGTCTCCAGGAAGTCCTTGATGGTGGCGGGATCGTCTTCCCCGTTGACCGCGTACAGGACCACGTTCTTGCCCTTGAACTCGTCCACGACTTTCTCGAGCACCGGCATGACGGCGCGGCAGGGCGGGCAGCGGATGGCCCAGAAATCGAGTACGACAACATCCTTGCCCTTGTGCTGTGCCAGGTCGACCTTGGTGTCGTCGAGAAGGCTCATGCTGAAGCCGGGGGCCGCCTTGCCGCTCAGAGGATGCTCGGGTTGCTTTACTTCTTCGGTGCCTTCAACGGGTTTGAAGGCGAACTTGTCGCCGGGAAACTCCTGGCCGACAGTCCAGTCCGCGAAGGTGACGTTCATATCGACCTTAATGTTGCTCATCTGGGGGGATTCCTTGGCGAGTGACTTGGCGATGTCCGGCTTGATGCGCGCCGGGAAGGGCTTATCGCCGGTGTTTACCCAGAGATCCCATTCCATGTCGGACAGGGCGAAATGCATGCGTTCGGCTTCGGCGCCGTCCAGTGTCTCCTTGGCGGCATAGGCGCCGGATACCACGTCCGCAAGGAGCGAATCAAGCGGATCCTCCTCGACGAAGGCGACCACGAAACTCATCAAGGGATCCGGGGGAAGGTATCCGTCAGCGGTCAGACCGGACACGGGACTGGGTGTTTCTTCTTTCCTGAATTTCTTCTGCTCGGCTGAATAGGTGTAGATGTACTGACCGTCCGAAAGCAGTGTGAGGCCGTCGAGTTGCCCTCCTTCGCATTGAATGCTGAACTTGTTCGGACGCTTCACGGCGACGGTGTATTTCGCGCCGCTTTCGTGGGTTTGGCCGTTGGCTTCCATCTTGACCGAACCCTGGGCCGTGTAGGAGTAGGTTTGGGCGCTCTGGAGATTGGTCCGGACCTTCGCCAGGGCCTGCTGGGTCTGCTCATCGAATTGCGGCTTGGCTGCGGCAGGCGGCGCTTCCTGTGCCGAGGCGAAAACGGGGGTAAGCACGAGAAGCAGCACAGGGAACATTCGGCTCAGGCTCATGGCGCCTCCTAGGGTTAAACACACGTCCAAGGTGATTGACTCCGCGGCCGTCCCGCTCATTTACAGCATGGGGGATCAGGGCGGGGAAGTCAATCAGTCGCCCCTCTCCCCCGACGGGCACCCTTTTTCTGGGGAGTGGGAAGATGTGGGGGAGCCGTCCATCCATGACGTGCGGCAAGCCTACTTCCGATTCGCGAAGATGTAGCTGAGGAAGGTATACAGCAGTTTCGCCGTGAGAAAATCGGGGGCCTTGTTGCCGGGCGAGGGGAGGAATTCGACGATGTCGAACGCCACGACGCGCCGGGAATCGGCGACCTTCTTAAGAAGGCGGATGACGTCATACCACCCGAGGCCACCGGGTTCGGGCGTGCCGGTGGACGGCATGACGGCAGGCTCGAAGACGTCGAGATCAATGGTTACGTACACGTTTGGCCCCAACGCTTCGACGGCCGCATCGATCCAGTCGCGCCGGCCTTCGATGTCGTTCGCGTAAAAGACGGTATCTTCCGCGAGGCTTGGCAGCTCGGACTTGTCGATGCTCCGGATGCCGACCGAGACCAGGGGCCGGGTTACTTCCTTTACGCGCGCGATCACGCAGGCATGGCTAAGGGGATCGCCTTCATAGGTGTCGCGGCGGTCGCCGTGGGCGTCGAGGTGAAGGACGCTTACGCCCGGGAAGCGCTCGGCGACGGCCTGCACGGGCCCGAGGGTGACGGTATGTTCTCCGCCCAGCACGACGGGGAACTTGCCGTGGGCCAGTATTGCGCTCACCACGCTTCGGCAGGCATCGACCATCTCGAGCGACGACTCCGCGCGCACCGTTTCATTTACGTGGATGCCGCGGCGATAAACCTCGGTGCCGGTTTCGATATCGTAGAATTCGAGATTGGGCGACGCGGCGATAATGGCCTCGGGGCCTCCGTCGGCGCCCTTCAACCATGAGGAGGTCAGGTCGAAGGGCACCGGCACGATGACAATTTCCGAACGGTCAAAGCCCGGAAGCTCCCAATGGGTTTCGCCGAAGAATAGCGGGCGCTGCGCGCTCATCATTATTCCATAATGAAGACCGCGGCGGTCACCACGGTGGTCCAGAGGCCCTTCTTGTTGCCTTCGGCCGATTGGACGATGTTCGTCGTTTTGAAGATGTGCCCGCTGGCTTTGTAGATCTGCTTGCGTTCGTCCCAAGCCTGGTCGGGGTCGAATTCGACGCCGAGGGTCGTGGCCAGCATGGTGGCGGCCAGGTCTTCGGCGTATTCGCCCGCCACTTCGGCGCGCTCGCCGTAGGCGTGGTGCTCGGAAATATAGCCATACCGATCCTTGCGGTTGGGAACCGCGAGTCCGACGGCCGATGAGATGAGGCGGTTGGGTTCGTTGGTGTCGTTGCGCGAGAGCACGGTGTAGACGATCTGCCCCGGTTTAAGGTATTCCAGCCCCTCTTCGCGGCTGACGATCTGGCAGTTGGGCGGGAATATGCTGGAGACATATACGAGGTTGTATTTTTCGATGCCGGCGCTGCGCAGGGCCGCCTCGAAGGAGGCCAGCTTGTCCTTGTGAACGCCAACGCCTTTGACGAAGAAGATCTTGGTTGCAACGAGAGTTTTGGTCATTTCAGTTTCTTTAACTCCACTGGATACGTTCGGCCTGTTGCCCGTGATACCTGTCAAACCAAAAGGTGAATGTGGACGCCGGCTGCGTCACCTCGGCCCCTTGGACCGGCAATCCGAAACGGCTCTCATGGTGGAGTCATCAACATATCTCCCCG
>JAVEWL010000873.1:0-2640 GCA_034004565.1 FCB group bacterium
TCCGACAGCTTTACATGGGAGTCTGAAGCGGTGACGCGATCAAGGGAACGGGAATGCGCAACGTACTGAGAATATCGGAGTTGAGCGCAGGTTACGGGGAACGGCAGGTGCTGACTGGCGTTTCACTGTCGCTGCCTGCTGGCGAGCGTGCTTTGCTGGCAGGACCGAACGGTAGTGGCAAGTCTACCTTGCTCAAAGCCATTGCCGGTGTCGTGGCACCCTCAGCCGGCACGGTCGCCTTCAACGGCACGCCCCTCGACGGCTGGCCAACCGAGAAACGTATCCGGAGCGGGATGGGCTACCTCGCGCAGAGCCGAAACGTCTTCCCGAGCCTGAGCGTGCATGATAACCTGATGCTGAGTGCGATGCATGACGCCGAGGCTGCGTTTGCGCAGCGAGTAGAGTGGGTGCTGCAGTTGTTCCCGTTTCTCGGGGATAAACTTGCCAGACGGGCGGGACTTCTTTCAGGCGGGGAGCGGCAGGCGCTTGCGGTGGGGATGGTGCTGATGAAGAAATCCGACCTATACATGTTCGACGAGCCTACGGCCGGATTGGCGCCCACGGCAGCCGCCGGCATCCTGGACGGTCTGAAAGCAGCGCAGGGTCAAGCGGGCTTTGCGTGTCTGATCGTGGAGCACAACATCCGCCACGTGCAGGGCTGGATCGACCGCGCCATCGTGATGGTCCAGGGGAGAATCGTGGAGGACGTGGCCGACGCCGAAAGGCTGCGGGACGGCAAGTTTCTAGAGCAACACTATTTCTGACGGAGCCATGGACACCCCTTCCATCGTCATCATTACCGATAGCATCGACCTATCGCGTGCACTGACGCGGCATATTCGCTGCGCGCTGCGTGAGCAATGCACGTGCTTCTTCTCGACATACGAGACACGATCCAGGCTGTCGCGCGAGGCATTCGACGTCGCCGACCTCTTCGTCCTCGAACTGTTTCGCTCGTATGGGTACCGGCTTCGGGCAGAAGGCCTCTTGGTCGGTGGGAATCTGATGGGGCACGGGAAGCGGTGCTTGATAATGTCCAGCCTGTCGCGAGGCGATGCACTTGGCTTGCGAGTGTACTGGGATCTCTCCAGCGTTGACAGTCTGGGGAACAGGGTCCGCAGCATGTTACAGGACGGTGCCAACCACGCGAGCGAGATCGCTCAACTTAGGGATGAGTTCGCACGGCACTGCTTCACCCCAGCCCACCACCATCCCGACTTTTCGGGTTGAATGACGGAGACCGAGGTTCGCGGGGGCTCCGGTCGCCTCCTTCACGTGCCGCGTCTTCGGGTCGTGAAGATGACATCATGAACTGCCGAGGTTCGCGAGAGGCGGGGCAGCCCCGCCTCTCGCGTTGTGCTCCGGTCAGTTCACAAGTGCGACAGTCTCCGTGCCGATCTGCTGCATGTCTCCCGAACCGGCTTCATTGCCGCCATTGGCCAATCCGTATTTCCGCATGAAGGCGACGACCCGGGCCCGCTCGGTCTGGTAGGCGGGCGCGTTCTCGGGGTCAATGCCGGGGGCGGATGCCTTGATGGCGTCTTTCTGCTGGGCCAGGTGCTGGTGCAGTTGGCCGGCGTATTTCGCCTTGTCGGCACCCGAGGCGGTTTCCATCGCGGTGCCGATGGCACGCTCAATCTCGGCCAAGAGATCGGTGTTCCCGGCGAGCTTGAGGCCGACGGTCTCGATGGTTCGACCCACCAGGATAGGCTGCCCCTCGCCAAGCTCCACGATCCGCCGCAGGAAGGCGTACTGGCGGTTGGGCTTGCCGTTGCCGTTCTGGGACGGGAAGTCCCGCTTGGTCACGAATCCCAAGGGGATGGCGACGGTCTGCATCAGGCGTGCCCGTTCCAGCAGCTCCGGCCGCGGCGGGAAGATGTCCGGGTAGCACTCGGCGACCTCATCCTTGCTGATGTGCAGGGGCGGGGTGTTCGGTTCACTCCGGTGCTGGTCGTAGGCATCTTTCATTTCCGCGATACCCTGGAGCGCCCGCAGCGGGAAGCCCCCGCATTCCTGGAACAGCATGAGCTGGGTGGAGTCCTCGACCGGACGGATGCCATCCCCGACATTCCACTGATTGCGGGCCAGGCTCTCGATGATGCGGGCATGGTCCGGATCCGGATCGTTCGCCTTGGGGCCACCGCCGCGAAGTCCAGCTCCCTGAACCGCAATTAGGTATTTGCCCTTCGTCCAACCTCCGTCGGCCACCGCCGGCGTGAGCCGCACATAGGGCGCGCTCTTGCGGATGACTTCCCGCAAGACGCCGTCCAGTGCGTCATCCGACCGGTGAGCTGCGGAAAGCAGGTCATGCGCGGCGAATTCGGTGTCCTCCAGCCCTGCCTCGGTCAGATCCCCAACGGCTTCGAGTCCGGCATTCACCAGGGTCTTCAAGATGCTGGGCACTTCGCTCTGGCGCAGCCCGCGGAGGTTCCCCCCAATCGTCTCCAGTGCCTTGCGAGCGACGACACTCGCGGAGTACTGATCCCCGCGAAGCTCGCGTAGTTTGATCTCCAGGCGTTCGAGCATGGCCACATCGTAGATGATCGTGCCGACGTTCTCGTCCTGCGTTGCCTTTTGGTTCCATGCCAGGGTCTGCTTGACGATCTCGCCCTCCAGTCCGGCAAGCACGGCGGCGTGGCC
>JAVEWL010000874.1:0-2627 GCA_034004565.1 FCB group bacterium
GCTTCTACATCGACAATGGCGACGGAACCTTTCGCCGAATGTACGACCGAATCGTGATCCGCCGCCGTCGCACCCGGCCCACAAGAGGGACTAAGAAATGATTACCACGCTGCGAACCGACATCACCGTCGCCGACATCTGCGCCGGGTTTGTGTACAACCAATTGGAGGGCAAGGGGCTGTTCGGGCTGGGCGGCAAGCTGACAATCCAGCCTGAGTACCAGCGGAACTACATCTATGCCGACGGCGGCGGGAAGAAAGAGCAAGCGGTCATCCACTCGCTGCTCAAGGGCTATCCCCTGGGGCTGATCTATTTCAACAAAGTCGCGAACGACAGGTTCGAGGTTCTGGACGGCCAGCAGCGGATCACCAGCATCGGGCGGTTCGTTACGAACAAGTTCGCCATCATGGACGGCGGCAATCCGAAGAACTTCGACAGCCTGCCCGCCGACCAGCAAGCCAGGATTCGGGACTCGAAGCTGCTGATCTACGAGTGCGAGGGTACGGAGAGCGAGATCAAGCAGTGGTTCGAGACGATCAACATCGCGGGCGTGCCGCTCAACGACCAAGAGCTCCTTAACGCCATCTACTCCGGGCCGTTCGTGACGCTGGCAAAGGCGGAGTTCAGCAACAGTCAGAACGCGAACATCCAGAAGTGGAGCGCCTACGTCAAGGGCAGCGCCAACCGGCAGGAGTTCCTGGAGCGGGCGCTGGACTGGGTGAGCAAAGGCGATATCGGCGGTTACATGAGCGCTCACCGCCAGGACAACAACATCCAGGAGTTGAAGACGTACTTCAACAGCGTCATCGACTGGGTTTCAGCCGTGTTTGTCGACGTTCTCCCGGAGATGAAGGGATTGGAATGGGGGAGACTGTACGAAGCGTACCACGCCAAGTCCTACGATCCACAGAGGATGTCGGCCGACGTGAATAGGCTGGTGGCCGATGATTACGTGAAGTGTCGAAGAGGCATTTTTGAGTTTCTGCTGGGGGGTTCGGCGGACACCAAGTTGCTGGAGGTGCGGGTGTTCGAGACTCCGGTAAAGCGGGTTGCATACGCCAAGCAGACGAAAGCGGCCGAGGCTGGCGGCAAGTCCAACTGCCCGCTTTGCGCGGTTGGCCACGGCGCGAACAAGAGCAGAATCTATAAGTTCGACGAGATGGACGCTGACCACGTTGCCGCATGGAGCAAGGGCGGCGGAAGCTCGGCCAAGAACTGCCAGATGCTTTGCAGCACGCACAACCGGGCCAAAGGGAATCGATAACATAGGCATGCCGCGCCGACCGCCTGACGGGGCGTTCGGCAAAACAATGTGAACCGAGGAGGAACGTCATGGCGACCACACGAAAGAAGAAGCCCACCCGTCCGGCGGAAAAGGCCATCCAGTTCAAGGTGCAGTTGTGCTATATCCGGCCGCCGATCTGGCGGCGGGTGGTGTTGCCTGACAACGCCACGCTTGGCGATCTGCACGCGGTCATCCAGACGGCGATGGGCTGGTACAACTGCCACATGCACAGCTTCCGCATCGGTGGCGTGTACTACACCAGCCGGTCGGCGTCCCAAATGGAAGACATGGACATGGAAAACGAGGAGCGCGTGCCGCTGGCCGAGGTCGTCACTCGCGCCAAGCAGAAGTTCATTTACGAATACGACTTCGGCGACAGTTGGGAGCACGAGATTGTCGCCGAGAAGTTCCTGCCTCTCGATCCCGCCGCGAAGTATCCCGTTTGCCTCGGCGGGGCCCGCGCCTGTCCGCCGGAAGACTGCGGCAGTTTCCCCGGCTACATGGACATCCTGAAGGCGCTGAACGCGAAGACGCCGACAGCGGAACAGAAAGAACTCCTCGAATGGGTTGGCGAGGATTACGACCCCGAGGGCTTCGATCTCGACGGCGTCAACCGCCGCCTGCAAGGCCGCCGCTGAGAAGGCGCGGTGTTGGCGTTGCCCGCCCGGCGAAGCGCTCGGGTTCTATTTGGGATGTGTTCGATGAAGCGACGAACTGGCATGGACAAGAGCATTAACCTGTCCGCGTATCCGTATGTCGAGCGGCTCATTGCCCAAGGTTACGCGGAATCGCTTGAGAACATTCTTTCCGATGGCGCCTGGGTTACGGTGTGCGATGAAGGCGGACAACTGATTGTGTTTGACAGGCGCGGAATGGACACGCAGCAAGTCCTCGGCAAACTCGACGGGTATGCGAAGGAACTGCTGGAGGATGGGATTGTAAACGACGAGATGAACGGGGTGCGGGGAAGACTGTGGATTCTCTGAAGCGCCTGCCTGGCGGAACCGCATGCGGCCGCGTACCGGTGCGCCGTGACGCTCGCGTGACCGGCGCGGCGCTCATCTCGCGTCAACCACCCGTCCCGTCTCCCATCGGAACCCCTTCCGCATCAGACGGGTAAACTTCTGCGACGGGGCACGGAGGAGTATCGACGACGAGGACGAGGACGAGGACGATGTAGAGTCGGAAGCAGTCAGTGAAACGAGGATGCTCCCCCCTTCACTGACCCATTACCCAGGCTGTTGACAACCCGTCCATGACCTACTATCATTCATCTATAACGTGCTAGAAAGCTTAACCTGGGATGATCGCATGCAACGGGTTCGTGGCAGGATGGCGGATC
>JAVEWL010000095.1:0-11834 GCA_034004565.1 FCB group bacterium
CGCAGGTGTATTCGGACGACGAGTTCTACGCGTTCCGCGACATCAACCCCGCCGCGCCGACGCATATCCTGATCATCCCGCGCAAGCACGTGCCACGGATCGTCGACGCGCAGGCGGATGACGCCGCGCTCCTGGGCCGGATGCTTCTGCGCGCCAACGAAATCGCCGAGAAGGAAGGCCTGACCGAGCAGGGGTGCCGCTACGTCATCAACACCGGCGACTGGGGCGGACAAACCGTGCATCACATCCACCTCCACATTCTCGGCGGACGCTCCTTCGGCTGGCCTCCCGGCTGATGGACGCCGCAGCCAGACGCATAGACGCTTCGACCCGCCTCTGCGCGGTGATCGGCAATCCCGTCGAGCACTCGTTGTCGCCATGCATGCACAACGCCGCCTACGAAGCCACCGGTCTGAACTACGTGTACGTGGCGTTCCGGGTCGAAGACGTGGCGGCCTGCCTGGCGGGGATGAAGGCGCTTGCCGGATTTCGCGGGATGAGCGTAACCATTCCGCACAAACTCGCCGTGATGCCGCAGCTCGACGAAATCGAACCGCTGGCCCGGCACGTCGGCTCCGTGAACACGATCACAAACGAGAACGGCCGCCTCATCGGTTCCACCACGGACGGTCCGGGCACCTTGCGCGCTTTCGAGGAAGCCGGCGTATCGCTGGCGGGCCGGCGCGTATTGTTCCTGGGGACGGGCGGCGCGGTGCGAGCCGTGGCCTTTGCCGTGGCGCAGGCCTTTCCGGAAGTCCGCATGACCATCCTCGGCCGCACCGGCGCGCACGTAGCGCAGCTCGTGGACGATTTGCTGCAAAAAGGCGGCGCGAATGCGAGCGGGGGAGACCTCGATGGCGATTTGGAATCGGCCATGGCGGAGCACGACGTTATCGTCCAGGGGACTCCGGTCGGGATGCACCCGCACCCCGGGGATTCTCCCGTTCCGCGCGAGTGGCTGCGGCCTGAACAGGTCGTTTTCGATATGGTCTACCGTCCCCGGCGGACGCGTCTTATCCGCGAGGCCGAGGCTGCGGGCTGCCGCGTTGTGCTGGGAATCGAGATGCTGATCAACCAGGCCGTTTTGCAGTTCGAACGCTGGACCGGTGTGCCTGCGCCCGTGTCGGCCATGCGCGACGCCGTGCTCGCCGAATTGGCCCGGGAGGAAGGATGAACATCGTTCTTATCGGATACCGTGGCACGGGCAAGTCGAGCGTGGCAAGACTTCTGGCGGATCAGACCGGCCGGACCGCCGTTGACATGGACGATGAGATCGTCCAGGCCCTGGGCATGCCGATACCCGACTTCGTTGAAAAGGAAGGGTGGGACCGTTTTCGCGACGTGGAGTCGGAAGTCTGCTGGGACCTCTCCGCGCAGGACAACCTGGTGATTGCGACAGGGGGCGGCGTGGTCACGCGCCCGGAGAACATCGCTGCCTTGAAGGCGAAAGGCCGCCTGTTCTGGTTGCGCGCGCGCCCCAAGACGATCGTCGGCCGGATTCGCGACGACTCGAACCGTCCGTCTCTTACGGGCACGAAGTCCTTTCTCGAAGAGATTGAACACGTGCTCGAGGCACGCACCCCGCTGTACCGGGCCGCGGCGGAATTTGACATCGATACCGACGACCGTCCGTTGCAAAACGTGGCGGACGACATTATGCGGCGCATGCTGGACAGTTGACGGTCCTTCCGCGCGGGGCGTACACTACGTGGGTGGGGTGAATCAACAGACAAGGGGTAGTAATGCGTAATTCGCGATCCGGGTATAGCCTGTTTGAACTGGTAATTCTCATCGTCGTGCTGGGAATCGTCTGTTACTTCATTTTCGTCAACAGCGACAGCCTCACGGGCCAGAACCCGCAGGAAAACGAGACCATTTCCGCGGAGCTGATCCGCATCGGCGTCCACAATTACTCCATCTTCTCAAAACAGATGAACCGCACCCCGGTGTATCCGCTGCGCCTGGACGAGGCGGAGGCCGGTACCGTAGCGTCGGAGCGGACTCCGCTGTTCACCGTGCTCTTCCCGGAGAAGGGCGTCCGGACGGCATGGAAGAAGGTGCGGGAAAACCAATACGTTTATGCGCCCAGCACGCCCGATCCCGTGGCCGAGAACCTCATCTATTTCTACGATCCGGCACGCGGCACCTTTGAGAAGGGCAAGCCGGCCGTTCGCTCGCGCGAAGCCGCCCTGCCAGAGGCACATGCCGCGAGGTTGCCGCTGCCGTCCGCGTAAGAGCGCATCGTCAAACGACAGGAGACCCACTCGCGTGTACGTTTCCATTCGCGACGCCCTGTTACTCAACGGCGAATTCTCGAGTCCCGTGGAAGGCATGCGAAACTTGGCCGTCGATGCCATCGAACTTACCCTGGGCCGCGACTTTGAAGTAAATTCCCTGAGCAACCGCGGCACGCTCTGTCTCGAAACCACCCGCGATGCCGAAGAATATGCCGAGGAAATTACCGGGCTGGGAGTGCGCGCCTGCGCCTTTTTGACCGCTTGCGATTTCAGTTGCGGCGACCGCGAGCACAGCGTGGCCTGGGTGACCCGCGCCCTCGAGCTTGCCGAGGCGATGAAGATGAGCGCGATTCGAATCGATTCGGCGATGGTGCGCGAGCGCGACCTGACGTTCCAGGAGAGGGTAGCCCTGTTTTCGGATTGCCTCGGCGAGGCATTGCGCCGCACCGGAGGCGCCTCCGTGGCGATGGGCATCGAGAACCACGGCTGGCAGGGCAACAACCTGACGTTTCTGCTGAACGTGTTCAAACGCGTGGGCTCGGACCGGCTCGGCGTGACGCTCGATTCCGGCAACTTCTACTGGCGGGGCTATCCGCTGTCTGAGGTCTACGGAATCCTCGAACTGCTTGCGCCGTACGCAAAGCATACGCATCTCAAGAATATCCGTTATCCGGTCGACATGCGTGAAAAGGTGCGCGAAGCCGGCTGGGAATACGGAACGTGCGTATCGCCACTCGACGAAGGCGACATCGATCACGCCGTAGTCATCGAGATGCTGGCACGGCACGGCTACACGGGCGATCTGTGCATCGAAGACGAATGCCTGAACCGATTCGCGCCGGGGGAGGAACGTGTGCGCATTTTGAGGCGCGACGTGGCGTATGTTAAGGAGCTTTTGAAGTCGTTTGGATATCGCTCCGTCACCTCGAACGCGCCGTTTGCGCCTGTATGCCTGCTATGTCGGCGGTGTGGTCCTGTTTTGCCTCGCGCTCTACCTGGCGCAGCGTTTCGACCTGAGTCCAAATCTGCGGACCGACCTGCAGGGCGTCGTTGCGCAAGGTTCCGCGGAACGCTTGCAGGAAGGGCTCTACCGCCTCACGTACACCCATCCCTCGGGCACGGTCTTTTCAAGAACCTACAAGGGCCGGGTCAGTGTGCCCGACCCAAAGCACGCCACGCCCCTGCGCATCGTCTACAATCCCAACAACCCCCAGGAATTCCAGCCCTCGGGCATCTCTTACGTCCCCGCGGTCTTCGTCACCATCTTTACCGCCCTTGGCGCCGGCCTGGTCTTCTACGCCAACAACCGTCTCGTGCGGCAGTCGATTGCGTCGCGGCGGCGGTAGGCTCAGTAACAATTTGCCGCCTCCCTGGCGCCGACCCCGACAAGAAACAGGAAGCGGGGTTCCGTTCTTGCGGACTCCCGAACGCGAGGGGCGAATGGGAGTAAGGCCCACCGTGGCACCGGTTCCATCCTTTGTGAGCTTTGCATTCCTTCTGGCTGCATCTGGCAATTGATATACAGATTCTTGCGCTGAGGAGAGTGAAGAATGGCCCAGTCTTCTACTGCCTTGCGAGTGTTCAAGACCTTGGCGGGTCTCGCAGTTCTTATTAGCTTGGTTTGGGCAGTGACAGTGGTGCTGGCCTTGCCCAAACTTATAGGCGCTTCTCGGCGGGATTGGATGACAATAGTTTCTTTCGTGTTCTTGCCGTACCTTTTGTTTATGCCTGCGTTGTCGGGCCTGTACTTCGGTTGGCAAGGGATTCGCAAAACCGATACCTCCACGATAAAGAGGCTCCTGGCGTGGTACTGCTGCGTTCTTGCGTTTGTTCTGGCCACGATCCTGACGCACGGTGGCTACGATCAGGAGTTGAATTCATTTCCGCCTACGCGTGAAGAGGATATGGCCACTGCCTGGGTCAATGCTGCCGCTCTTATCTCAATATTCGTCTTGCTGGGCATCTATATTTTGGCCAGCCGGGCGTTGTTGCGCTTACTGGGTCATGCCTGCCCTCCGATAAGGCAATCTGTGCCCGCTTGGCCGATCGGGGTGGTCGTGTTCCTTCTGTGGGCTGAATTGCTCACACTGGTCGCAATCGCTTTTCCGGCCAGAACTGGTCAGGATCTTCAGCGAATTGTGTTTTCTATCTTCGTAACGCTGCCTGTAATCGCGGCTTTCAAATTCGTTATCCGGCGTGCCACTGGGCAGAAGGTCGCCGAGACAACCGAAGATTCGGCAGATCCCTAGCGTCGGGTCACCGTTTGATGTGGAGTGTTTCCTGCGGGTGGCACCTTCAAGCCGCGTGACGCAGTCGCGTGGCTTGTGGGTGTCTTGCTCCCTCTCCCCCTGGGAGAGGGCGGGGTGAGGGCTTCCGCACGACGCTGCAAGTCATCCATTGCACTGCCTTTCCCCGCTTGCTTCCGTTCCCCGAGTCATTGCGAGCGTAACGAAGCAACCTCTTCAGGTGAAGTCCTTGCCTCAAGAGGTTGCTTCGTCCGCCCTGCGGGCGCTCCTCGCAATGACTCGTGAGGGAGGTCGTGGGGGAAAAACGGAGTTGGTGGGGCGAGCCCTCACCCCACCCTCTCCCAGGGGGAGAGGGTGGAAGACACTCACCCCGGGCCCGGGGGGCGCTTGCGCACCCCTGCGTGCCCTTGAGCCACGTTCCTTCGTCAGGCGGCTTGAAGGGGCCACCGCTCTGGATGGCGGGCTTCTTTACCGTCGCTTCAGGAGGATCGCGTTGCGCAGGGCTTCGGCGGCGGCTTTGACGTCGGGCGCGGCGGTGACGGCGGTGACAATGGCGACGTGGCGTGCGCCGCGGTTGAGCACTTCGTCGATGTTGTGCAGCTTGATGCCGCCCATCGTTGTGAACGGGATGCGAAGCTGCGGGCGGACGGCGTCGATGAGGTCAGGGCCGACGGTGCCGGTGGGGACGGCCTTGGTTTGCGTGTCGAACACCGGGCCGATGTTCACATAGCTGGCCCCGGCGTCCTGAGCGCTCACGGCTTCCATGAGATTGTGCGCCGATGCCCCGAGAATAAGGTCCGGCGCAAACCTGCGCGCGGCGGCGATGGGCAAATCTTCTTGACCAAGGTGCACGCCGTCTGCGCCGGCGGCGAGCGCAATGTCCACGCGATCGTCCACGATAAGCAGTGCGCCTGCCTTTGTGGTGCGTGCGTTGAAGGCCACCACGCGCTCGAAGTACTGGTGGTCCGTCAGGTCTTTCTCGCGGCACTGCACGAGGCGGACACCCGCAGCCAGGACGGCATCGAGGACGTCAAGTGGATTGCGTCCCTCGCAGAAGGCCTCGGTGATGACCACGTAGAGGTCGGTTTCTTCAAAGCGTTTCATGCGGTCGGGCAGGCTCATTATCCACCTCCCACGAAACGAACGAGCTCGAGGACATCGCCGTCTCGCAGTTCAACTTCGCCGTAGCGGGTGCGCTCGAGTACGTCGTCGTTGCGCTGAACCACGGTCGCCTCGGGTTTCAAATCAAGTTCGGCAAGCAGGGACGCCACGGTGGCGCCCGCATCGAGGCTTCGTTTCTCGCCGTTCACGGTCACATTCACGGTGTTTGACTCCTTTTTCAGGCCGTATGGAAGGCGTGATCGAAATCTTTCCAGACGGGCTCGTATCCCGCGCGGCGAATGGCCGCAACCACTTCCTCGGGCGTGCGGGAATCCTCGATCTCGAACTGCTCCAGCGTTTCTTCGCCGTAGGTGGTGTAGCCGCCGGGGCGCGTCGAGGAGCCCGCGCTCATCATGGTGATGCCGAGCGGGATGAGGTTGTCGCGGAAGGCGGCCGTCTCGCGTGTGGAGAGTGTGAATCCGGCTTCGGGCAGAAACAGGCGCAGCGCGAGAATGAGTTGCACGAACTCGCGGTCGCCGACGGTCTGCGCGATGGTGTAGCGCGGCGGCACGTGGCGAAGGCGCGGGAACGACACCGATACCGCGCTCTGCCAGCAGGTCTTCTGCAGGTAGCGCGCGTGCAGGGCGGTCCAGAAGGCGTCGATGCGGCAATCGAACAGGCCGAGCAAGGCGCCGACGCCCAGCCGGCGCGTGCCCGCGCGACCCGCCCGCTCGCTGGCGTTGAGGCGATAGAGATAGTCCTTCTTCTGGCCCTTGAGGTGCACATCGTCGTAGGTCGGGCGGTGGTACGTTTCCATGTAGATGGTTACGCCTTCGAGGCCCACGTCGCACAATTCGGCGTACTCGTTCTCTTCCAGCGTGTAGACCTCGACCGACACCGAGGGGAAATACTGACGCGCGATGGCGACGCCTTGCTTGATGTACTCAAAAGGAGTGGCGGTGCGCGTTTCGCCGGTCAGCAACAGCAGGTTGGTGAAGCCGCGTTCCGCGAGCGCCTTGCACTCGGCGTGGGTCTGCTCTTCCGTGAGGCTGATGCGGCGTTCGCGATTGCCCGAGCGCACCGCATAGCCGCAGTAAACGCAATCGGCCTTGCAGATGTTCGACAGGTACAGCGGCGTGTAGAGGGTCATGGTGCGGCCGAAATGCCAGCGGGTGAGCCGCCGCGCCTCGCGGGCCATGGCTTCCATGCGCGGAAGGGCGTGGGGGGAGAGCAGGGCCGCGAGGTCCTGTGGACTGCGTTCTTCGTGCGCCAATGCGCGATCGACGTCGTCGGGCGTGGCGTTGTCGATGAGCGCGCGAATGCGCTGTTCCGGCCATGCCTCTATTTCGTTGATGAAACTCACGGTGTGCCTTCCTGCGTGCTACTTCGAATCGAATAGGAACCCGGTCAACGGCGAGGACGCTTCGGCTGCGTCGCGCTCGGGACCCATGCCCGCGCGGAACGCAATGCGGCCGGCTTCCGTGGCCATGGCGAAGGCCTTGGCCATCGCGCCGTGGTCCGCCGCATCGGCCAGGGCCGTGTTGACGAGTACGGCGTCGGCGCCCATCTCCATCGCCTCGGCGGCGTGGGAGGGAGCGCCAAGGCCCGCATCCACGACGACGGGTATGTTGCTCTGTTCGATGATGATACGGATGAGATCTCGTGTGCGCACGCCGCGGTTGCTGCCGATGGGCGCGCCGAGGGGCATCACGGTTGCGGTGCCGACTTCCTCCAGGCGCTTGGCCAGGATCGGGTCGGCCTGAATATAGGGTAGCACCACGAAGCCTTCCTTGACCAGTATCTCCGCCGCGCGCAGCGTTTCCAGTCCGTCGGGCAGGAGGTAGCGCGGCTCGGGCGTCAATTCGAGCTTGACCCAGGGCTCGAGTCCCGCCGCCCGCGCGAGCTTCGCCAGGCGCACCGCCTCGTCCGCCGTCCGCGCGCCGGAAGTATTCGGGAGAATCAGGTGCCGCTTCGGGTCGAGCGCGGACATGATGTCGTCGGTCTCGCCTTTCGAGAGGTCGACGCGGCGCAATGCCACGGTGATGATCTCCGAGCCGGACGCCTCCACGGCGTCGCGAAGGGATTGGCTCGAGGGGAACTTCCCGGTGCCAATCATCAGGCGGGAAGAGAACGAACGGCCGGCAATGACCAAGGGGTCCGATGTCATGATTCACTCCAAAGGGACGCGCACCGGCAGTCGGGACGTCGGGGGATGCGCATTGTGGCGAGGCGCATTGCATCGCCATTGACGGTGTGCAATAGGCCCTGGCCGTTTGATTGCGGTTTCCACACGCCCGTGAGGTACCGGATAAGCTCCAATGCTTCGATACTGCCCAGAATGCCCGGGACTGCGCCCAGAACGCCTAATTCGGCCGTCGTCGGCACGCCCTCGGGGATCTCCGGCACCGCGCAGCGAAGGCACGGCGTCTGTCCCGGCACGACGAACATCGCCTGGCCCGAGAGGGACAGGATGCCCGCCGTGGCGAACGGCTTACGATAGGCCAAACACATGTCGTTAATAAGGAATTTCGTTTCGAAGTTGTCGCTGCACTCGACGACCACGTCGTACTGCGCGAACAACTCGCCCGCGTTGGCCTCGGTGAGGCGGTGCGGGAGAACCTTGAGCTGAACCTCGCGATTCAACGCCGCCAGCGTTTCCGCCGCCGATTCGGCTTTCAAATGTCCAAGCTTCGGTGTTGAATGCAGCACTTGGCGCTGCAAGTTCGACAACTCCAGCACATCCGAATCCAGAAGGCCCAGCGTGCCCACGCCCGCCGCGCAAAGGTACTGCGCCACAGGGCTTCCAAGCCCTCCCAGACCCACGATCAGCGCCTTCGACGCAAACAGCCGCGCCTGCCCCTCTTCGCCGAAGCCGGGGATGCGGATATTCCGGTCGTATCGCTGCTGCTGTTCTGTGGAAAGCATCAAGAAGTGGTTCCCTTCTGGATTCGGGGATTGTAACAGAGTGGGCGAGAGGGCTCAATGAAAACCGCCCCAAAGTGTACCGGAATAGTAAAGTTTCCCTATTTGGTTATCTATGTCGGCTTGACATTGGGAACTCCGGTGTGGAGCCTTGTGCATGCACACACTGTTCACAGGCCGCCCACTGGAGGAAACCCCATGGCGACTTCTCCCAAACGCGATCCCTTGGTCGCGCCCGTTAATAAGCCTCGCACCTGTCAAACCGCCGTGCGTACCGTGAAATAGCCCTGTCCCTCTCTTCCAGGCGTTGCGAGTCACGCCAACGAGACCACTAACACTGATTTGCCAAAAGTAGACGGGATTGGGTTCTCAAATCCCCTGGGAGATTTTAATGATCGGTCACATCGGCGTTATTGTCGCGTTGATTCTGCTCATTTTCCTGGCGTTGCGAGGTATGAACGTCCTTCTTGCCTCGCTGCTGGCCGCCACGGTGGTCGCTGTGACCAACGCACTGCCTTTGGCAGAGGCGCTATCCACCGATTATGCGGGGGCCATGTTCAAGTTCGCGCAGATGTTCTTCCTGCTGTTCTTGGCCGGGGCAATCTTCGGGCGCGTGATGGGGGAGAGCCGCGCCGCGATGTCGATTGCGCGGGCCATGACTCATCTGCTGGGCGAGGACCGTACGCTGCTGGTCATCGTCCTCGCCAACGCCCTCCTCACCTACGGCGGCGTGAACGTCTTCATCGTGGTCTTCACGATGTACCCGCTGGGGCTGGGGCTTTTGCAGCGCGCCAACCTTCCGAAGCGGCTCTTCGCCGCGGCGGGCTGCCTGGGCGGGGGCACCTTCACCATGACGGCCATGCCGGGCTCGCCGTCCCTTCATAACAACATACCCATGGCCACTCTTGACACGACCTTGTCGGCGGGTTGGGGGCTTGGGCTGATCGCGTCCGCGATCATGCTGGGGCTTGGGCTGATCTACCTCGAGTACGAACGCAGGAAGGCCAAGCGGCACGGCGAAGTCTTCGAACCTCATCCGCTGGATCCGCTACCCGAGGAGGGCCTCGACGCCGTCGATATGCCGCACTGGTTCCGGGCCTTCGTGCCGATTGCGGCCGTGATCGGTACCATCCTCATTCCGCAATGGATGGGGCACTTCACGGGAAAAGTTGGAGACGCCCAATCGGCGCCGGGCGTGCTCATGGGCCTCCTTCGCTACTCGCAGGAGCATCCCTTGTTCTGGACGAGCATTGCCCTGGCCATCGGCACGGCAGTGGCGCTGGTGCTGTTTTGGAAGCACCTTGCCAGTCCCGGCAGGGCGCTCAGCCAGGGCGCGGAGAGCGCTGCAATGCCCCTCCTCAACACGGCCGCCGTTATCGGCTTCGGCGGGGTGGTCAACGCCACGCCCATCTTCGACGCGTTCAAGCACGTAATGGTCGACTCGACACTCAATCCCATTATTTCGATGGTCGTGGCGGTTAACGTGTTTGCCGGAATCGTAGGCTCGGCATCGGGCGGGCTGGGCATCTTCATGCAGAACATGGCGCCGTTCTACCTGGAGGCCGGCGTCAGCCCGGACACGATGCACCGCCTGGCCGCCATCGCCAGCGGCGGACTCGACTCGCTGCCGCACTCGGGCGCCGTCATCACCTTCCTGACGGTCATGCGCCTGACCCATCGCGAAGCCTACAAAGGAATCGCCGTCGTAACGGTCATAATTCCCGTGATTGCCCTCGCCGCCGTCGTGCTCATTGCGATGGCCGTCGCGCGCTGATCACGGAGATGAGTTGACTCCGTCTTGACATTCGGTATGCCGGTGTGGTCCCTTGGTGCGCAACACTGTTCACAGGGCATACGACTGGGCATACGACGGAGGACTTTCCCATGGCCACAGCTCCTGACCGTGACAACTCCGTCGCGACGACTCCGAGTCTCGGTTACGCGTGGTATGTGGTCGGCGTGCTCATGGTGGCGTATGTCTTTTCGTTTATCGACCGGCAGATTCTGAGCCTGCTGGTGGGACCGATGAAAGCCGACCTCGGTATCTCCGATACCGGGATGAGCTACCTCATGGGCATTACCTTTGCCCTGCTCTATACCTTCCTGGGCATTCCGATGGGACGCCTGGCCGATACCCGCAGCCGCCGCAGCCTTATCGCGGCCGGGATGATCCTCTGGAGCGTGATGACCGTCGGCTGTGGTTTCGCCCGCCGGTTCTGGGAATTGGCCTTGATGCGCGTCGGCGTTGGCGTGGGGGAGGCGGCGCTCTCGCCCGCGGCATACTCGATCATCACCGACTACTTCCCGCGCGAACGCCTCGGCACCGCCATCAGCGTCTACAGCATGGGCATCTACGTGGGCATGGGCCTTGCCATGCTGATGGGCGGCTACGTGGTCGAATTCGCCTCGCACGCCTCGTTGGAGACGTGGCCGCTGGTGGCAGACATGCGTCCCTGGCAGTTGGCCTTCGTGGCCGTGGGCGCGCCGGGCGTGCTGTTCGCGTTTCTGTTGTACACCGTGCGCGAGCCGCTTCGCCGCAGCCACTCGGGCGCGGCGCACCGGAGCGCCCCGGCCAAGGCGGTGGCGGCCTACCTCGGCTCGAATTGGCAGACGCTGACCTGTCACCACCTCGGTTTCGCCCTGCTTGCGCTCGTCGGCTATGGAGCCGCCGCGTGGATCCCCGAGTTCTTCATGCGCACCTATGGGTGGTCGGTGAGCCAGGTGGGGCTGCGCTACGGACTCGTCGTCATGACGGCCGGCTCGCTGGGCATCGTGGCTGGCGGATGGCTGGCCGATCGAATGAGCAAACGCGGCTACCGCGACGCCAAGATGCGCGCGGGCTTGCTTGCGGCCGTGCTGAGCATACCGCTGACCGTGATGTATACCCTGATGCCAAACGGCTGGGCCGCCCTGGCCGTCCTCATACCCCTCAGCTTCGTCCAGGCCATGCCCTTCGGCGTTGCCCCCGCCGCCATCCAGGAGATGATGCCCACCTCGATGCGCGGACAAGCCTCCGCGGTCTACCTCTTCGTCCTCAACCTCATCGGCCTCGGCATCGGACCCACCGCCGTCGCCCTCCTGACCGACTACGCCTTCGGCGACGTACAGGCCGTGCGCTATTCGCTCCTGCTGACCGGCGTCACGGCATGCGTACTGGCGGCAGGCTTACTCTGGATGGGCCTGCGCCATTTCTGCGTGAGCCTCGACCGCCTCCGCACCTGGGAAACCGCCCAGAGCACCGCAGACTAGGCCAAGAGGGCAGGTGAACTCGAAAACCAATTTATGGGAATTGGAATTAAGGGGAGGAATTATGGGGGGAATTAAGGGG
>JAVEWL010000875.1:0-2612 GCA_034004565.1 FCB group bacterium
AAAACGCTTGCAGTTATTGTGTTTCTTTGTGTCTTTGAGCCTTTGTGGTGATCTTGCCATCCCCCAATCCTGTACAATCCCCCCATGAAGACCGTCATCACCCTAACTCTAGCCCTCTTCCTCGCCGCCTGCTCCGCGCCCCCCACCGATCCCCCAAAAATCATCGTCTTCGCCGCCGCCAGCACCGCTGACGCCCTCGAAGCCATCGCCGAAACCTACCGCCTCGAAACCGGCACCCGCGTAACCGTCGTCCCCGCCGGAAGCGCCACCCTCGCCCGCCAAATCCAATCCGGCGCCCGCGCCGACCTCTTCCTCAGCGCCAGCGGCGAATGGGCCGACTACCTCGCCAAACACGGCCTAATAGCCGAGCGCCGCCAATTCCTGACCAACCAACTCGTCGCAGTCGTCCCAACCGACTCCAAAGCCACCCTCGCCAAGCCCGAAGATCTCCTCGACCCGTCCTTCGCTCGCATCGCTATCGGCGACCCCGACGCCGTCCCAGCCGGCGCCTACGCCCGTCAGGCCCTCCGCAAACTCAACCTCTGGGACCGCCTCCAACCCAAACTCGTACCCGGCGCCGACGCCCGTCAGGCTCTCCTCTACGTCGAGCAAGGCGAAACGGACGCCGGCATCGTCTACGCCACCGACGCCAAAGCCTCCCCATCCGTGCGCACCGCCTTCACATTCGACCCCGCCCTCTCCGGCCCCATCCAATACCCCCTCGTCCTCCTCAACCCCGCCGCCCGCCCCTTCTACACCTACCTCACCTCTCCCGAGTCCCTTGCCCAATTCACCCAACGCGGCTTCACCATCCCTCAGAAACAATAGGTCTTCGTGAAAATCGCATAATTCTATACCGCGTCAAATAAACACCATTCGTTTCGGAAAAAAGCTTTTGCACAACTGTCGCCCCCCATCTTTCCGCGCCACAAATCCCTCCCCCCCAATCTCATACCCCCATTTTCGCAAGCCAGCCCGCGCGTATATATAGGGGACTATCTTTTCGAGGGCTCCCAATGTAACCCCGAATTCCCATTCGGGGTCTTTGGGTTCAGGCGAAGCACTACAAAGAAAACGCCAAAAACCCCGAATGGGAATTCGGGGTTACATAAAAAAACACCCCCAAACAAGTTTGGAGGTGCCACAAAATCTGATTATGCCTTTTACCGATCCAGCAACACAATCGCCTGCGCACTGATGGCCTCGCCGCGGCCTTCGGGACCAACCCCTTCGTTGGTCTTGGCCTTGACCGATACCCGGCCCGCCTCGACCTCGCAGCATTCCGCGATGTTGGCGCGCATCCGCTCGATGTGCGGGTTCATCTTCGGCTGTTCGGCGATGATATTGCTGTCGATGTTGAGAATGGTGTATCCGGCTTCGCGGATGTGCTTCGCGACCCGCACGAGCAGCGTGAGGCTGTCGGCGTTCTTGAAGCGCGGATCGGTGTCGGGGAAATGCTGCCCGATGTTGCCCAGCGCCGCGGCGCCCAACAGCGCGTCCGTGATGGCATGGGCCAGCGCATCGCCGTCCGAATGGCCCATCAACCCCTTCTCGAACGGAATGCGAACTCCGCCGAGGATGAGCGCGCGCCCCTCCTCGAGCCGGTGCAAATCGTATCCTATGCCCACGCGGTTCATGCGAGTCCCTCCCGTATCACGGATTCGGCCATGGCCCTGTCGGCCGGTGTGGTTACTTTGAAGTTCAGCGGCGCGCCCATCACAAGCCGCACGCGGCCTCCGGCGCGCCGCACGAGCGAAGCATCGTCGGTGCCGGTATATCGCTCGCGGCGCGCGGCCTCGTGAGCGGCGCGGATGACCTCAAATCGAAACGTCTGCGGCGTCTGGCAGGCCCACAGCGTTCTTCGATCCGGCGTGTCAATGAGGTAGCGTTCGCCGTCCGCCTGCAGGATGGTGTCGATACACGGCACCGCCACCGTCGCCGCCCCGCACTCCGCCGCCGCCTCGATGGACGCCCGCACGGATTCCGCCGACACAAACGGCCGCGCCGCGTCGTGAATCACGACAATGTCGGTATCGGCATCGAGCGCGTCGAGGCCCCGCGCAACGGAGTCCTGGCGCTCCGCCCCTCCGGCAACCAACGACAACGCAACGCCGGGATACGCCTCGTCGAGGACCTTCCGAAACTCGCCCTCGCGGCCCGGCGGCACCGTCACGGCCGCCCCTTCGATCAGGCCGAGCGCGCGGAACCGTTCGAGCGTGCGCACGAGCATGGGTTGGCCCTCGAGGGGAATGAGCGCCTTGGGCATGTCGCAGCCCAAGCGCGTGCCCATGCCCGCGGCGGGAATCAGCAGCCGGACCTTCACGACAGGATTTGTTGGAGTTTCGTGAAGATCATGCGGCCGGCGGTGGTCTGCAGGACGCTGGTCACCACGACGGCGACGTCGCGCCCGACGTGCTCCTTGCCGCCGTCCACGACCACCATGGTGCCGTCGTCGAGGTAGCCGACGCCCTGGTACGCCTCCTTGCCTTCCTTGACGATCTTGACGTGCATCTGCTCGTCGGGCAGCACGGCCGGCTTTAGCGCGTTGGCGAGGTCGTTGATGTTCAGCACCAGGACCTTTTCGATCTGGGCGACCTTGTGCAGGTGGAGAT
>JAVEWL010000876.1:0-2608 GCA_034004565.1 FCB group bacterium
AGAACCAGCGGATAGCAGTCGAACAGCCGATCCCGACGCCGAGGTTGCGCTCCTGGAACAGCGTCTTGACCTCGCAGGGCCAGTCGACTGCTGTGGCGATAGCACGTGTCCGCCGGCAGTTCCCGATGTCCTCCGGGTGATCTGCCCGGGGACCGTCCTGCGCGACGAATAGCTGCGCCGGGCGCGCCGCTCGAATTGCAGCAAAGACACAGGCGGTCAACTTCGGACGGCAAAAAGTGATAAAAAGCACGGGCGGCGTTGGATGATTCATTTGATTTTGTGAAACGAGAGGCGATCATCAAGGTTGAAGGCGGAGAAGGCGTCGAGGTGTCGCCAGTCAGGTGGCCCGTTTGCGCCAACCTGCCGCGACGATGTGGTTGCCAAGGCCAAAGGCCAAGCGTCGCGCAAGCCATGGAGACAGAGCCCAGAGGCCAGGCACCGCATAGGTGAAGCATCGGGTCTCCTCGAATGTTGTTTGCATCAATTCTTTCAGGCTTTTCAGCGTAAAGAAATTCACATGCGTCGAGTCGTTGCGCCCCCATTGAGGGTTTCCAATCCAATGTTGCCAGCAGGGCCCGCAGTTCGGGACCACCACCAAAGCGACCCCGTCAGGGGAAAGAAGGTCATCCAGGTGCCGCAGTAGGTCTGCAGGAGATTTCGTGTGCTCCAGGACATGAACCAAGGTAATCGTGTCAAACCGCCCTTCGAGCGGAAGCGAGTTCTCTGCATTGGATAGAATCACCCGCGCGGCAGGGCATCGCTCCTTCAACTTTCGGACAGCATATTCGGACGTATCCAGCGCCGTAACATCGGACCAGCCATTGTGCAGCAGCCAATCAACGAGGAACCCCATACCGGCACCAATGTCCAGGCATCTTCCACCTGGCCGGATCAGGGGTGCAAGCACCCGGATCAACCGATGATGATAGGCCGCCTCACTTCGCGGGTCTCGCGACCTGTAATAATTCTCGCAATAATTCAAGGAAAGATTACTCCACAAAACCAGCCTACACGAAAATAGTATCCTCTCGTCGTACAAAATCGCGCACGAACCGCACTAGCCCCTATCGCGCGTGAAAACCGAGCGTAGCATCCTGGCGCTGAACAATTGCGCTGGTCTCGCCACGCGGATTCTCTCCATCACCCGCGCGGTCATCCCGTGGCGGACGAAGATAATGAAGAGCACAGGTGGAGAAGGCCGAAGATCCATGCCGCAAGCATACTGGAAAGGGTGGTGCGGCGGCAAGTCGCGGCGGCAAGCCCGGGGACTACACGAAATGGGCGTCCACCTTTTCGCCAAAATCGCGCATGATCCGCTCGAACCCATATCGCGCGTGAAAACCGAGCGGCATCCCGCCATCCAGGGCATAGAAAGTCCGGTCCGCTTCGAACGAGAAACGTCCAGCCACTTCAGGGGGCGCGTAGACCATTGTCCGGCGGCATGTTTTCTCGAAGCGCGGCAGTGTCTTCGAGAAGAAGACGTCGTCGGAAACCCAGTAACCATAAGGCAGGAAGCGGTATTTTCGTCGATAATAGTAAGCGGACATTTCGCACAGTCTTTTCGACCTCAGCGAGAAACCGCCGTTGCCCACGCAGTATTTTGGATAGGGATACACCAGATTGGTGAACCACGAAGCGGGACCCCACGGCGCCCCTATGTAGTCATAACGCCCGACAAATTCCGCAAGGCCTTTCCGCAACGGGAAACCGTCGGACTGGATGATCAACACATATTCCGTTTCAAAACGGGTGTGCAGCGTCTCCATGCAGTCGATGTTCATTCGCGGCACGCCCCCCTTTAGGGTCGGATCCACCTGGATGTGGATTTGATTCTCGTCGCAAAAAGATTCGATACGCGGTGTCGTCCGGTTCACCACCAGCGTACAGGGCAAGGCGCCACTGAGATGACGCGTGACCAGAAAGGCGCTCTCGATCGTGAAAAACAAGGTGTCAATCCGGTCGTCATCCCAGAAAAAATAGGCCAGGGCCGTCAAGTTAGCGGTAACCGGCGCGCAAACCGTCCGGCCGGAGAGAAGCGGGATGATCTTCCGCTGCCATTGCTCCAAAGTAGATACGGTGCTCACGCGAGATTCCTTTGCTTCATGGGGATTTCAGAGTAATATTGTTTCTTTACGAGGGCAATGATTTTATGGGATCGCACATGAAGAGCATGCTGGTCACCGGCGGCGCGGGATTCATCGGATCGCATGTCGCCGAGGCATTGATCCGGACGGGACATCATGTCGTTGTGCTTGATGACCTGTCAGGTGGCTGCGAGGCGAACATTCCCCGGGGTTGTTCATTCGTGCGGGGCTCGGTGACAGACCCCGCGCTGGTGGATCAGATTTTCGCCAGGCACCGGTTTTCGTTCGTCTTCCACTTGGCGGCTTACGCGGCGGAGGGGCTGAGCCACTTCATCAAACGGTTCAACTACGAAAACAATCTGATCGGCAGCGTGAATCTCATCAACGCATCGGTCAACACGGGATCGGTGGAATGTTTCGTCTTCACCTCCTCCATCGCGGTCTACGGACGCAACCAAGTCCCCATGGTCGAGTCGCTGACACCGCAGCCGGAGGATCCCTATGGCATCGCCAAGTATGCGGTC
>JAVEWL010000096.1:0-11807 GCA_034004565.1 FCB group bacterium
GAGGCGACGAACAAATCTTCTTGCCGGCGGTCTTTACGCGTCTGCATGGCGCTCCCCCCTAGTGCGACATACATTTATATCAAACTAGCTCAATTTAGTCAAGCACTTTTTTCAACAGCCCCACAGTTTCCATTTTCCGGTTTGGGTGTGCGGAAGTCTGAAGTACTTACGGAAAATGGAACAGTCCCTGTTTTCCGGAAAACGGGGACTGTTCCACTTTTGATGAGCTAAAGGCCTGCCTGCGAAGCCCCAAACTTCGTTTCAGCCCGGAGAGTCAACCAGTCCCGAGGATCAAAAGTGGAAACTGTCCCCGCTTTCCGGAACCACCCCTTGAAGTGGAGTTCAGACCGCCTCTTTGCTACGATATGCACACTGTTCGGTTTACGTCTATTTCGGTTTTCAGCACCACTCTGCCTTCTTTGCCATACGTCCGGGAAATAGCCTGTGGTATTCCCGTTGTTGGCGCAACGGTGGTGATCGGCCGCGCCGGAGGCCGGCTCGAGATTCATGGAAGGATAACCCTATCAAAATGGAGTGCTCATGAGCACGACTGTTCCCGCCGCGGCTTTGCGTCCGCACCCCTGGTTGCGACGCTTCACGAAATTCGTCGTTCTGTCCACGCTGGCGCTGATCTTCATCGGCGGACTCGTCACGAGCCACGGCGCGGGCCTGGCCGTACCGGACTGGCCCACCACCTACGGCGAAAACATGTTCACCTACCCCCTCGAGAAGTGGCAGGGCGGCATCCTCTACGAACACGGGCACCGATTGTTCGCCTCGTTCGTGGGAATGCTTATCATTGTGTTGACCTTCTGGCAATTCGTGGACAAGCGTTCCGTGGTGCGCGGCCTCGGCTTCGTGGCCCTGGCCCTGGTTATCCTGCAGGGCGTGCTGGGCGGGGTGTCGGTGCTGATGCGGCTCCAATGGGCCACGCCCGAACCTATATGGTTCGCCACGCTGGTCTTGCACGGCGTGCTCGCGCAGAGTTTTCTCGCACTGACCGTCGTGCTGGCCTACCTCCAATCCAAAGAGTACGCGGCGCGGATCGGTGAACCCGAAGCGCCCGCCGATCATGCGTTGGCGCCCTGGGCGATCGCCGTGGCTGCGCTGGTGTCGCTGCAGCTCATTATCGCGGCGGCGATGCGGCATCGCGGCGCGGGCCTCGCGCTGATGGACTTCCCCACCTCCGGCGGCTATCTCATCCCGACGTTTTCGGACGCGATGCTGGCCAATGTAAATGAAATGCGCCGGGCGTACGCGGCGCAGATGGGCATCGACTTCATGGAAGTGACGATGGGCCAGGTGCTCATCCACTTCGCGCACCGGTTCATGGCTTTCGTGATTACGATTGCCGTGGCCACTCTGGCGGTCAAGACCCTGCGCCGCGCGGGCGCCTCGCGCCGGCTGGTGCGTGGCGTGTTATTGCTGGCGGGCTTCGTCGTCGTGCAGTTCTGCCTCGGCGTCGCCGCGTTCTGGATGCACAAGGAACCGGTTGTTACGAGCATCCACGTCGTTGTCGGCGCGGCCACGCTGGCCACGAGCGTGCTCGTGGTGCTGCGCGCGTTGCCCGTGCGGGCGCGACGGCAAGCTGTTAAATCCCTACGAAACGCGGCCCTGGACACGGCGAAAGCATAATGAGACTGATTAAGAATTCTCCTCTTGCTCCTTATATTGAATTGGCGAAACCGCGTATTGTCACGATGGTGCTCGTCACCGCCGCCATAGGATTCGTGCTGGGCGCGCAGGGCGAGGGCTCCATGCTCGTGCTGGGCTTCACGCTGATCGGCACGGCCATGACGGCGGGCGGCGCGAGCGTGCTGAACCAGTACATCGAGCGCGACTGTGACCTGCGCATGGAGCGCACCAAGCGGCGTCCGTTGCCCGCAGGCATCGTCAGCCCGGCGAACGCGCTGGGCTACGGGCTCGCGCTGGTGCTGGGCGGCGTGGTGCTGCTCGTGGCGACGGTTAACCTGCTCACGGCGTTCCTGGGATTGCTGACCGCTTTCCTTTATGTATTGGTCTATACGCCCATGAAGCGGTTGTCGTGGTTGAACACGCTGATTGGCGCGGTGCCCGGCGCGATCCCGCCTCTCGGGGGCTGGGCCGCGGCGACGGGTCGGCTCGACCTCGGGGCGTGGGTCCTGTTCGGGATTCTGTTCCTGTGGCAGCACCCGCACTTCTACGCGATTGCGTGGATGTTCAAGGAAGATTACGCCCGGGGCGGTTTCAAGATGTTGCCCGTCATCGAACCCGACGGACGCAGCACCTTCCGGCAGATCGTGTTGTTCGCCGTGGTGCTGATCCCCGTGTCCGTGCTGCCGACGGTAATTGGCCTTTCGGGTTGGTTCTACGCGGTGGGCGCCGTGCTCCTGGGCGTGTGGATGCTGGGACGATGCCTCACGCTGGCGAAGTCGGGCACGCTGCTCGATGCGCGCCGAGTCCTGCGGGCGTCGATCGTCTACCTGCCCCTGCTGCTGGGGTTGATCCTCGCGGACTACGGGTTCTGAGAGCCATTTGTGGCACCCCCAAACTTGTTTGGGGGTGTGGGATAGCGATCGACCCTGAAAGAACACCCCCAAACAAGTTTGGGGGTGCCACAAAGAGAGCCTTAGGGGTACCGCAAAAAGTTGAGTTGAAGGCGCCATGAAAGCAAAGTATCTGCTGGCCGGTTCGGGTGTTGCGCTGGGGCTTGCCGGGATCCTCATGATCCTGGCGCTGCGGCTTCCTGCGCTTTCGCAGGCGAGGCCAATGCCGGATGTCTACTACGATGTGCCGCCCTTCACTTTCACCGACTCGAACGGACAGACCTTTACGCGCGACCACCTCAAGAGCAAGGTCTGGGTTATCGATTTTATCTTCACGACCTGTCCGGGACCCTGCCCCATCCTGAGCGGGCAGATGTCGCGGCTCCACCAGACGTTCCGGGGCGACGAGCGGGTGCATTTCGTGTCGGTCTCGGTCGACCCTGAACACGACACGCCCGAGGTCATGAAGGCCTACGCGGAAAACCTCGGGGCGAATACGTCGTTGTGGCATTTCCTGACCGGGCCGCACGCGGATGTGGACGCGCTGACCGCGGGGCTGAAGCTGGGTTCGGGCGGGCAGCCGGCCATGCACGACACGCACTTTGTGCTGGTCGACGGCCGCGGGCGGGTTCGCGGCTATTACCAGGGCACGGATCGGGCGGATGTGGACGAACTGGCCGCGGACCTGCGGCTCTTATTAAAGGAAGAAGAGGGGGAATGACAGTACGCGACCTTCCGACCTTGAACGCGCTGCTGAACGGTACGGCGGCGCTGATGCTGCTTTTGGGCTGGGTGGCGGTGAAGCGGGGCGCGATTCCGTGGCACCGGCGGTTCATGGTGAGTGCGCTGGGAGCCTCGGCGGCATTCCTAACCTCTTACTTGACCTATCATTACCTCGTGCCGGGCCCGACGCGTTACCAGGGCGAGGGCTTCTCCCGCCTCGTCTACTTCTTCATCCTCCTCACCCACACCCCCCTGGCCACGCTCATGGTGCCGTTCATCCTCGCCGCGGTGTGGTTTGCCTGGCGGGGCCGCTATGATACCCATGTGCGTATTACCCGCTGGCTGTGGCCCGTCTGGATGTACGTATCCGTTACGGGTGTCCTAATCTACCTCATGCTTTACGTTCTTTAGAGGGGTCCGGCCCCCCCGCGCGACTTGACAGGCCCCCGCCGTCCTGCTAGGCTCATGGCCGGGACTAGGATCGCATAGCCGGTGGTTGTGGGAGACCCTATACGAATATGTCCATTCGAATACTGGCGGCGACAATGATCGTTACCGCGCTTGCGGGCGTGGCGGCCGCGCAGTCGGCTCCGAAGCAGATTACCTTTGGCGATTGCCGGGACCGGGACCCCGTGGTCTCTCCGGACGGCAATTTCATGGCGTTTTCGAGCGATCGGACCGGCAACGACGATATCTACCTGGTGAGCTTCGGCAAGTCCGGCTTTACCCAGATGACCCAGGAAGAGAAGGACGACCGCTATCCGAGCTGGTCGGCCGACAGCAAGAACATCATCTTCTGCTCGAAGCGCACGGGAAAGGGCGACATCTACCAGATTGGGCGGGACAAGCCCATGTCGGTCGCGTTCACCTCGTCCGATATGCTCGACGAGTATCCCTCGCTGAATCCGAAAGACTCGAGCCTGGTGTTCGCGCAGGGTGTCGATAAGAAATTCCGGACACGGCCGCAGATGCACGTGGTCCTGGCAAAGACGACGGCGGACGCGCAGGCGCCGAGCACGCTGGCCGAGGGGGACGAACCGAGCTTCTCGCCGGACGGCAAGAAGATCGTGTTCGTATCGCGGCGCACCAAGAACAACGATGTTTGGCTGATGAACGTCGATGGAAGCGCGCAAACGCAGCTCACCACCGACGAGAAAGACGATGAGAATCCAAGGTTTTCGCCGGACGGCAAGCACATTGTGTTTGCCTCCAAACGGACGGGCAACTTTGATATCTGGGTTATGGACGTGGACGGCCGCAATTTGCGGCAGCTTACGTCGAGCCCGGCCGACGAGACGCAGCCCTGCTGGAGCGTGGGCGGCTACCTTTACTACGTGCTGGAACGCGGTGAAGGGAAGTCAAACGTGTTTCAGTTGAAGGCGCCGACGAACTAGGGTTATTCGGGCATAGCGGTTTTTTAGGGTTTATGGGTGCGCGAAATGTGATATACTGTGCTCTGGGCATCGCGCATCCCGAACGAGGGCAAGCACTGTAAAGGGACGAATGACACGACGCGTATGTCATGTCATATCGGGGCACGTACAGTCTAATCGCGATGAAGAGTACGCCGGCCCGATGCCGGTGGGGCAGATGGCTCACCCCGCTCTTCTCAAGGCAAGAGTGTTCTTGCCGAAAAATCCACAAGGGAACGTGTTTGGGAATATGCGTTCCACAATATCCTGTGGTAAAACCCTTGACATTATTGGCCGAGCCATATTATAACGGTCTGTGGGGCATTCATATTAGGCGTCCTAAAGAGGCTGCCTGGAAGCATATGGAGGACTACATCCATGCGCAGTAACGGATATCGCTTCCTGCGAGATTGCGCTTTAGTGATGGCGGCATCGGCCGTGGCCGTGGGCTGCGCCAGCAACTCCGGAGGGTCCCGCCAGGCCCACTTGGATTACGACATCCCTGCCGGCAAGGACGCGACGGCAAAAACCGCCGCGGCCCACAAGGAACGATCCACATCCCCGCGTTCCGCTACCGACCTTCTCCGGGAGGCTGAAGCGGAATTCCAGACCGCCAACCAGGCGCAGGAACGGGGCGACTACGAGGCCTCCCTCCGGCATTACAACAAGATGCTGGAGCTCCTGATGGAAGCCGATCTGGATCCGGGCATCTTCTACAATCTCAGGACTGAATTCGAGAAAATCCTGAAGGGCGGCCCGGGCTCGGAGATGAAGGAAGCAAAGCTGTTTCCCGACAAGGCGCCGGACTGGTCCCAGAAGGCCCTCGAAGACCTGAACATTGAAACCGAGCTCAAGACGCCGGAATCCCTGGCGGAGCGGGTCCAGGCCGAGATCCAGGAGATCCAGGAACTTTATCCGCGCAACTTCCAGTACGGGCTGAATCGCAGCGCGAAGTATGTGCCCTATATTCAAGAAGAGATGAAGAAGGCCGGCCTGCCGCCGGATCTGGCCTGGTTGGCGATGGTGGAAAGCCAGTTCACTCCGAAGATCAATTCACGGGCGGGTGCGGGCGGCATGTGGCAGTTCATGCCGGCGACCGGCAAGCGGTACGGTCTGCGGCTGGACAGTTACGTGGACGAGCGCTACAACTGGGAAAAGGCCACCAAGGCGGCAGTTGCCTACCTAAGTGATCTGGGCGGGCGCTTCGAAAACGAGTGGCCGTTGGCGGTTTCGGCCTACAACATGGGCGAGGGCGGCATGGAGCGGGCCGTGGCGATGATGGGTGGCACGAAAGAGCTGATCACGCTGATTGAGCAGCCGCCGGCGTCGAATGTGCTCCAGACAGAGACGAAGAAATTCTACCCGAAGTTCCTGGCTTCGATTATTGTTGCGAAGGATCCGGAGCGCTACGGCTTCACACGCGAGCCGCAGGCGCCGGATGTGACGGTGCGGGTGCCGGTGCGCGGGTGCTATTCGCTGGCGGCGCTGGATTCGGCGTCCGGTTTGCCTGAAGGCACGCTGCACAAGTTGAACCCCGACCTCATTCGCAGTGTGACTCCGCCAACGGGCGAGCATGCGGTGGCGGTTCCGGTTGAAGCGAAGGACAGCTTCGTGGCCGCCTTGACGAACGTTCCGCAAGAAGGCCGGAAGTCGATTTTCCACCGGAATTCGCGTTCGGAAGAGCGCTCGGAGAAGTCCGTCAAGAGCACCGGCAAGTCGACGACCCACAAGGTGCGCCCGGGCGAAACACTCTTGGGCATCGCGCGCAAGTACGGTGTCAGCGTCGACGACCTGCGCAGGGCCAACAACATCAAGTCCTCGCACCGCCTGTTCTCGGGCACGCGCCTGACGATCCCCGGCCAGAAGATAGAGGCCGCCCCAAAAGCCGGCGGTTCCACCGACAAACCCGCGCCCGCACCGGCCAAGGACGACGAAGCGCCCTCGAACACAGCGAAATCGGAATCGGCGCCAATCTACCTGGTCAAGCGCGGCGACACCCTGTTCGAGATCGCGGCGGCCAAGGGCGTCTCGGTCAAACAGATCCAGGACTGGAACGGGCTGAAGAACTCGTCCGACCTGCACGAAGGCGACCGCTTGAAGCTTGGCCCCGGCTCGGACAGCGGCACGGTCTCGGCCAAGGCCACGGTCGAAGCGCCACAGGGACCGGAGAAGATGTCGTACAAAGTCTGCTCGGGCGACAGCCTCGGGAAGATCGCCGGCAAGCACGGCGTGTCCATCGAGAAGCTCCGCGAGTGGAACAAGCTCGGAAACAAGAGCACCATCATCGCCGGCCAGACCCTGACGCTTTATTCCGACAAGCCCATCCAGGTCGCCAAGGCGGAAACGCCCGCGGTAACGTCCGAAAAAGCCTCTTCCGGTACGGCCAAAGCCGAAGCGAAAGCAACGGAATCGTCGTATGAAGTGAAGTCCGGCGATACCCTCGGAAAGATCGCCTCGAAGAACGGCGTATCTCTCAAAGACCTGCTGGCGTGGAACGGGCTGAAGTCGAGTTCGGTGTTGAAGCCGGGACAGAAGCTCGTGCTCCGCGGCGGTTCGGCCAAAGCGGAAGAGCCGGCGAAGGAAGAGGCCAAGGCCGCCCAACCTTCCAAGACCACGCACGTGGTGAAGAAGGGCGACAATCCGTCGGCGATCGCTCAGAAGTACAAGGTGAAGCTGTCGGATCTCTACAAGTGGAACGGCTGGTCGAAGGATCCCGTGCTCGACCTCGGCGACAAGGTCGTAATTCAGAAGTAAGCGCAAGCAGAACATACATGGCCGGCCCTGGAGACAGGGCCGGTTTTCTTTTGGGGGAATGGGCCTTATGAGTCTTATGGGCCGGATGGGGCTCCCATAAGACCCATAAGACCCATTAATTCTACTCTGTGGCCGGGGTCTCGCGAAGTTCTCAGTATTCGCGCTTTATTGACAGGTTGCGGAAAGAGCGGTATCATCCGTTAAAGAGGCGTGACGGGGTAGCCTCGCGTGGGCGTCTCTTGTCTTGCCGCCTCAAACCAATGCCGTGGAGAACGCCGATGGCTGAATTTGTGCTTGGCCTTGGCACCCAGAAGAGCCTCCGGAGTGTGGTAACAAGCAGCGAGAAGGAAGTGGCGCGTACGCAGGGTATTCCTCGTAAGCTGACGACACACGCGGACAACCTGGAGGTCGTCGCCGAGCGCGAGGAATTCCAGGGCGATTTCGAAACCTACCAGATCCGTCTTCGGGGCGGCCCGGAAGTCCTCGACCCTCTCAAGGACACCCTCAACACATACTCGGATGTCTGCAAGGCGTCGCAGGACGGCGAATGGCAGGTGATCGAGTGCGCCCGGAACGGCACGAACAACCTGCCGCGCGTGCAGGAAGCGGTCGACAAGCTCTCCGGCAACCTCAAGCTCCCGGAGGTATGGCGGGTCAGCGGCGATCGTTTCCGGGTCGAACGAATCAGCGTGGAACTGCTCTTCCAGGCGATGGTGCAGTATAAGGCGAGCGACGTGCACCTCGCGCCCGGGCAGCCGCCGGTGTTTCGCGTGGACAGCCAGACGCGGCAGTCGGAGTTGATGGGGTCGTTGTCGGCGCCGCAGCTCATGTCGCTCATCGAGGAGGTCGCGCCGGCCCGCGACTGGAAAGAGTTCCAGGACACCAAGCAGGCAAGCTTCAACTTCCACCAGGTGGGACTTGGTTATTCGCGCGTATCGGTGTTTATCAAGTCCGGCGCGCCGCATGTAACCTTCCGGTTCCTGCCGGAAACGGTCCCCTCGTTCGAAGACCTCAACGTACCGCGCGCGCAGATGGAAGAATTGGCGAAACTGCACCACGGCCTCATCCTGGTAACGGGCATGACGGGCAGCGGCAAGACGACCACCACGGCCGCGCTCATCGACTACATCAATTCCAATAAATCCGTGCACATTCTGAGCATCGAGAACCCGGTCGAGTATGTGCATCACAATAAGAAGGCCCTGGTATCGCAGCGCGGGCTCGGGTTGGACGTGGCGACCTTCAACCTGGCGGTGACGGGGGCATTGCGCCACGACCCGGACGTCATCGTGATCGGCGAAATGCGCGACCCGGATACGATTCGCGCGGCCATCAACGCGGCGGCCACAGGTCACCTGGTCATCAGCACGCTGCACGCCAACACGGCCTCTGAAGTGGTGAACCGCGTGGTGAGCTTCTTCGACCCGGTCGAGCGCGACCTGGTGAAGCTGCAGCTTCGCGACTGCGTGCGTTGCATCATCTGCCAGCGCCTGGTGCCGCGCCTGGGCGGCGGGCGCATCCCGGCGCTCGAGATCATGTTCAACGACATCAAGCCCATCAACGACGCGATCGTCGCGGGCGACACCGACGGCATCCGTGTGGGTATGCAACAGAAGATCTCGCACTCGATCCTCTTCGAGGAGTACCTGTTTCGCATGCACAAGGACGGCAAGATCGATCTGGAGAATGCGCGCCACTTCGCGACGGAACGCAGTATCCTCGATCAGATGCTGATGGGTACCTACACGACCCCGCGACTCGATAGCATCAAGGCCGCCGGCGGACATTGAAAAGAAGATTCAAGAGACAGGATTCAAGAAACAAGAAATAAAAAGACGCGGCGCGTTTTGGGCTGGTTATCAACATCTCGTCCGACAAAGAGGGCGGCCCGCAGAGAGTCAACCGCGGATGGCATCCCTTGTGGAACGGCTTGAAAACTCTTGAATCAGACTTTCCTGTTTCTGTGGATATGTTTCTTGTTTCTTTCTCGTAAAAGGTTCTAAAGTAGGGGTTTATCCACTTTGTTGGCAAGAGAGAATTCCCCACACGGACCTTTCCTATCAGAGTCGTAAAAGATTCCCTTCCAAGCCTTTAGACGAAAAATTTCCGTATTCCCCTGCCCATGGTTACAATAGAGTGAGGCAGAAATGATGAGTTATCCACAACCTATCCACAGGCTTGGGGGCATTCAGCTCCGCACAGTCCGCAAGTCGCGAAGAAGCGGATAGCGCCATTGCGGGCACGGCCAATTTGAAGGGGCAGCATGCGAGTCATTGCAGGGACGTTGAAGGGTCGGCGATTGGAGGCACCGAAGGGTGAACAGGTGCGGCCCACGCTGGATCGAGTGCGGGAATCGCTGTTCAACATTCTGGCGCCGCGCATCGTCGGCGTGAACTTTCTGGACCTGTATGCGGGCAGCGGTGCGAACGGTATCGAGGCCCTGAGCCGGGGTGCGGCACGCTGCACCTTTGTGGATAACGGCGCACTGGCCCTGCGCGCGCTGGGGAATAACCTTGACAACACCGGCCTCGCGGCCAAGGCGCGGGTGCGGCGATTGTCTCTGCCGGAGGGCCTGGCACGACTGGCCGAAGCCCAAGAGCGGTATGACCTGGTTTTCGCGGATCCGCCCTACGGCCTCGATGTGCACGAGCGGCTTTTGACAAGTATTAAGGAGCTGGGTCTCTTGGCCGATCAAGGACTTATCGTACTTGAGCATGCCACGAGCATGGCGTTGCCGGAATCGGTGGGGCCGTGCGAACGGGTACGCCAGGCGCGGTACGGACACACGACTTTATCGCTTTATACTTGACGGAATCGGGCAAGTCTGGTAGAGTGACGCGGAATAATATATTGACAGTTACTAAACTTACAGCGGATATTGTCATAGGCGCCCCTCGGCCAACCCGGAAAAAAACGAGATGAGATGTCCATTCTGCAATTACCTTGAAGGGAAGGTGGTGGACTCGCGGTCGTCCAAGGAAGGGGACGCGATTCGCCGGCGCCGCGAGTGTCTGAAGTGCGGCAGGCGCTTCACCACCTACGAGCGCATCGAAGAAATCGCCCAGATGGTGATCAAGAAAGACGGGCGCCGGGAGACCTTCGACCGCTGGAAGATCAAGAGCGGGATCCTGAAAGCCTGCGAGAAGCGTCCGGTGAGCCTCGAGCAGGTCGACGCGCTCATCGACGACGTCGAGCGGACGCTGTTCAATTCGAGCGAGCACGAGGTGTCGACCGACGAGATCGGCCGCACGGTGATGGACCGTCTGCGCAAGCTGGACGAGGTGGCCTACGTGCGGTTCGCCTCGGTCTACCGCCAGTTCAAGGATTTGAACGAGTTCATGACGGAGCTGAAAGATTTGCTGACGTAGGGCAAGAGACTTTCGAAGAAGACTAAGCCGGCCGTGAGGCCGGCTTTTTTGTTGCGCTTGAGAATGGGAGGTATGGGAGTCATGGGAATGATGGGAGTTATGATTCCCATACTTCCCATGACTCCCATACCTCCCATGCATTTCCTCAAGGAATGTTGAAGTCAATGGTAGCCGTTTGGCCTTCCTCCACGTGCACCTTACTGAGGGCTTTTCGGGCAGTGGCGAGGACCTGCTTCTTGTCGCCTGCGTTGGGGTTGGCGGCGATGGCGACGAGGGTGTAGTCGCCGGGGTCCAGGCCTCTTATGGTGTAACGGCCGTCAATGACGGGCACTTTGGCTCTCCTGTCGCCGTTCTGATCGAGATCTTGGATGGGGTCGTCGGGGCCCACGCCGCTCTCCGCAGGAAAGGCCATCACAATCGACATTTCGCCGGGGCGAAGGCCGGTAACGGTTCCCGTGACGGTGGCGCCACCGGTGAAGTCGAAGTCGAGCGTGTGCGCTTGGCCTTCCGCGACAGATATACGCAACCGGCTCTTACGGGATTCTCCGTCTTCACCGTATACGGACACGTCGATTTTGCCTTCCCCTGCCGGCAGATTCTCGAATCGATAGCTGTCCGGGCCAAACCCGTCTATACCTTCGGCGTCGGCGACGCCCGATCCGAAGAAGGATTCCTCATCGCCGTTCGAGTTGGTGAGCTGGAGCTGGACCGAGAAGTGCCGCGGTGTTTTGCCTTCGAGCGAGACCTTGCCGGACAATGAGGAGGTTCCGGACGGAAAATCTACGGAGACCTCCTGCTGCTGGCCTTCTGTAACGTAGACTTTTCGTGGAATAACTCGCTTTGTATTGCCTAGTGATGCCCAAAAGCTGTACTCACCCGGCGCCAAGCCGTCAATATGGTACCGACCGTCTGCATCGGTTTCAGCATCGAATCTACCTTGATGCGGACGTTCAAGGTGCACCTTCGCGTTGACAGGTTTACCAGCGTACGTGACTCTGCCCCCCAAGGTGGTGCCGTCCGGGAGC
>JAVEWL010000877.1:0-2605 GCA_034004565.1 FCB group bacterium
CCTGGTTGACGCGTTGCCCTTTCCGCAACCCACGCGCAAAACCGTTCAGGTGAGCGTACGCCGTCGAATAGCGGTCGCGGTGCTGCACGATGATGATGTTGCCGTAGCCGTTCTGGGTGCCGACGAAAGACACGGTACCGTCGGAGGTCGCCTTGATTGGCGTGCCGATGGGCGCCGCGAAGTCGACGCCGGCATGCGTACGCCAGTTGCGGTGGATGGGGTGAAGGCGGCGTCCGAAGCCCGATGTGACACGCGAAAATTCGAGTGGTGAGCGCAGGAAAGCCTGGCGCAGGCTGCGACCGTCCGCCGTGTAATACTGCTCGCGTCCGTCGTCGCCGCGAAACAGGACGACGTCGTGCCGTTTGCCGCGGTTTACGAACTCGGCGGCGAGGATCTTTCCGGCTCGTGACGGTGCGCCCTGATCGTAGACGGTTTCATAAACCACGCTGAAGGCGTCGCCGCGCCGCAAATCGGTGTGGAAGTTGATCTCGGTGCCGAAGATCTCGGCCAGTCTGGATGCGATGCTGTCGGGAATCCCGGCTGCGTCGGTTGCCCCGAAAAGCGAATGCTGGATGACGCCGCTGCGCATCTCCACCACGGTAGACAAGGTTTGGACATCGTCGCTGCGAACCTGCATGCCATCGACCGTTCGTTCGATGCTGAAGCGTCCGTTACCCTGGGTCACCGGGAGGCTTAGGGCGCGTAAGCGGCCGTCGGGTTCGACGAGTGCGGTGACGGTTCGCCCGGACCGCAGCTGACGGAGTGCGGACCTTCCCTCCGTACTGCCGAGCAGGAAGGTCAGTGCTTCGGTGTCGGAGACGTTGAGACGACGGAAGATGGATTCGATGGTATCGCCCGGCAGTACACGCTCGTCGTAGACGAAAGGCAGATCGCTGTCCGTCTGCGCCGCAGTCGGGAAGACGGGAAGCTTTTCGATCACCGTCTGGAGCGGAAACGGCGGCGGACTGTCCGGTGTTGTTGCGGTGGCCGCCATGACGCCGAACAGCGAGACGCCAAACAGCGCCATCAACGTCCAGCTGCGCCTTGCGGAAGGCAGATGAGCCGGCAGATCGGCTAGAATCCTGTTCTTTCGGGCCAGCATGGGACTCTTGACTCTTCGGGCAAAAAACTTCGCAGAGTCTAACAAAGTCTTGTGCTTGTCCGCGTGACGGGCAGGGAGATTTTTTGTAAATGAACGATGTTGCATCCGCGCTGACGCTGATCAAGCGTGGCGCCGAGGAGATCCTGGTCGAGGCCGAGCTTGCCGAGAAGCTGAAAAGCGGCCGTCCGTTGCGGGTCAAGGCCGGTTTCGATCCCACTGCCCCGGATTTGCACTTTGGCCATACCGTCCTGATCAACAAGCTTCGGCACTTCCAGGAGCTTGGCCATCAGGTGATGTTCCTGATCGGCGACTTCACCGGCATGATCGGCGACCCGTCGGGCAAGAACGCTACCCGCCCGCCGCTGTCCCGCGAGCAGATCATGGAGAACGCACGGACCTATCAGGATCAGGTGTTCAAGATACTGGACCCGCAGCGCACCGAGATCTGCTTCAACTCCACGTGGATGGACAAACTGGGGGCGGCCGGCATGATTCGGCTTGCCTCGCGCAGCACGGTCGCGCGCATGCTGGAGCGTGACGACTTCGCCAAGCGCTACGCGAACGAGCAGCCGATCGCGGTCCATGAGTTTCTCTATCCGTTGTGCCAAGGCTACGATTCCGTGGCGATGAAAGCGGATGTCGAACTCGGCGGAACCGATCAGAAGTTCAATCTGCTGATGGGGCGCGAACTCCAGAAGCACGAAGGGCAGGCGCCGCAGACCGTGGTGATGATGCCTTTGCTCGAAGGTCTTGATGGCGTCAACAAGATGTCCAAGTCGTTGGGCAACTACATCGGTATCGCCGAACATCCGCGCGAGATCTTCGGCAAGGTCATGTCCATCTCCGACCAACTCATGTGGCGCTATTACGAGCTCCTGTCTTTCCGTCCCGAGAGCGACATCGCCATGCTGCGGCAAGAGATCGAGGAGGGGCGGAACCCGCGGGACGCGAAGGTGGCGCTGGCTCAGGAACTTGTTGCGCGATTCCATGGCCCAGCGGCCGCGGATGACGCTCTGCGTGATTTCGAAGCGCGCTTCCAGCGTGGCGCGATCCCCGACCAGATTCCTGAAGTCGCTGTGCAGGTGGGTAGTGAGGGCATGGCGGTGTTCCAGGTGCTCAAGCAGGCCGGTCTGACTGGCAGCACCTCGGAAGCCATGCGGATGATCGCCCAGGGCGGAGTGAAGCTGAACGGCGAGCGGGTGGACGACAAAGGGCTCGTCCTCAAGGCGGGTGAAACGGTGGTGCTGCAGGTCGGCAAGCGCAAGTTTGCCTCCGTCGTTCTCGGTTGAAATCTCGGTCGAACCCAACGAACAAGGGCGCCGGGCGTGAGCCTGGCGCCCTTGTTCATTGATTCTGCGGGTTTGTCCGGCGGAGTTGCGTGGTGTGTTCTGGTGTTTTTGTGGTTTGTTTTGCGGTTGAGGTTGACAGTGTTTTTCTGGTCACTATAATTCGCCGCTCTTCGCGCTGCACGGCGCACTGCAACGGGTGTTGCGGGGCGTGGTG
>JAVEWL010000878.1:0-2603 GCA_034004565.1 FCB group bacterium
CTTGAAACCCTGTCTCCATGCTGGCGCTCCTTGCTGGCAACCATCGAAAAGGCAACCGGATCACGGAATGACATCCAGTTTTCGAGTGAAAAAGTAACTAGCATGGCTTATTCTCGCTAAAGTGAAATATTCACCCAATGCAGCTGACAATATAAGCAAAATCGCCTATATAGTCAATGCATAAGAGAAAATTTCTCGTAAACCGCCTCTGTGTCCGTACCAGTTACCTGAATGGTAGATTCCAGGCATCACCCCGAAGCGTTGTCCGGGCAGGCTAATCCCCATCCCCCGCATGCGCCAAAATCCCCCGCCGCGCCTCCGCGCGTATACGCTCGTGCTCCAGCAAATCCTGCAGCACCGGCGACTTCCTCACCAGCGCCAAATCGGCCGCCTTTGCCTTCTCCGCCTCCCGGTCCCGCGCCGGAGCCGCCGCCATCCGCCGCAACGCGCGCCGGTACTCCGACGACAGCCGCAGGAACGCCCCGAACGTCGCATCCGAGCCGCTCGCCGCGACCGCCCGCGCCGCGCGCCCGATCATCACCTGCACCAGCACAACCTGGTGCGCGTACTGGTTCGAATAATCGCCCACCGGCACCAGCTTCTCGGCGTGCGGCGCCAAGTCCTCCACCGACAACTCATACTCCGCCAGCTCATACGGACACGCCGGCCGCTGCGTCGCCGGCAACTCCGCCACATCGCTCCCCGCCAACGGACACCGCTCGAACCGCGCACAATGCGTCCCGCAATCCTGCAGCCGCCGCACAAACAACCCGTGCAGCATCGCATTCCGGTTCCCCGCCCGCGCCCCCGACTGCTCGTGCCCCCCATGAAACCGGCACCGCCCGCTCTCATGGTCCGAGAACAATCCGCACGGCTCCCCGTCAATCGTCCGCGCCCCGCAAATCCGCCGGCTCAACCGCAACTCCGTCGCCTCCACCAGCGCCGTCCAATCCTCATCCCAAGCCGGACTCACCGGCGTCCCGCAACGCGTATGACTCTTCTCAGCTTTAGCCTTCGGAAAAACCGCAGCACCCATCACACGCACCTCCCATCTTCTAAAGACCAATCAGCAAAAAATCCACACACATCCCCCTATATATATAGGCCGGCTGGATCGCCAAATCCCCCCTACACCCCAACCCCAAAAAGACTTACGCCGCAGAAAGAACCTCCCCCAACCCGCCCTCACCCGTCCATCAAGTCCATCTCGTCCATATCGTCCATATCGTCCACCGCCCAGCACAATTCACTATTCTGTCAATCAAACCACTCTCGTTTTGTAAAAATGGATTTTCCGGTTTACAAAGAAAGGAGCCCCAAACCCAAACGACTTACGACTAAACCTCGGCCAAAGCTTTCAGCACACGCTGCACCGCTTTGATACTCTCTTCACTTGACTCCCCGTCAAGCTTGTACCGCAGCGCAGGCTCATTCTGCCAGACAAATTCAATCCGTCCTCCGAAGTGTTGGGTGAGGACGTTCTTGGTGGCTCGGCTGAGGATTCGGCCGGTTTCGAATTCGATGGCGACGGCGTCTTTGCCGGCGCTGAGGCGTTTGGCGCCGAGGTCGGCGGCGAGGGCTCGGGTGCGCATGATCTCGAGCAGCCGCCGCACCGGCATTGGCACCGGCCCGAACCGGTCCGCCAGCTCCGCCTCCATCTCCTCGACGTCTTCGACGGATTTGACGCCGGCGATGCGTTTGTAGAGGGTGATCTTCTGGGTGTCGGAGTCGACGTATTCTTCGGGGATGTAGGCGTCCACGGCGATCTCGAAGGGGGGGAGGCGTCGCACGACGATGGGCTCGCCTTTGATCTCGGCGACGGTTTCCTGGATGAGTTCGATGTAGGTGTCGTAGCCGACGGCGGCGATGTGGCCGTGTTGTTCGCCGCCGAGGATGTTGCCGGAGCCGCGGATTTCGAGGTCGCGCATGGCGATGCGGAAGCCGGAGCCGAGCGAGGAGAATTCCTCGAGGGCCTTGAGGCGTTTCTGGGCCTCTTCGGTGAGGGCGCGGTCGCCGGGGATGAGGAGGTAGGCGAAGGCGCGGTGCTTGTAGCGTCCGACGCGGCCGCGGAGCTGGTAGAGCTCGGACAGGCCGAAGTGGTCGGCGTTGTTGACGATGATGGTGTTGGCGTTGGGGATGTCGATGCCGGACCCAATGATGGTGGTGCAGACGAGCACGTCGATTTCCTTGCGGACGAAGGCGGTCATGACGCGTTCGAGTTCGTGTTCGTGCATCTGGCCGTGGCCGATGCCGATGCGGGCTTCGGGCACGAGCTTGTGGACGAGTTCGGCGACGCCGATGATGGTCTGCACGCGGTTGTGGACGAAGAAGACCTGGCCTTCGCGGGCCATCTCGCGGCGGATCGCCTCGACGACGATGCGTTCGTCGAAGGCCTCGATGAGGGTGTGGATGGGGAGGCGATCGTTGGGCGCGGTGTTGATGACGCTCATGTCGCGCACGCTCAGCAGGGAGAGGTTGAGCGTGCGCGGAATGGGCGTGGCGGTGAGGGTCAGGGCGTCGATGTTCTTGCGCAGGAGCTTGAGCTTCTCCTTGTGCTTCACGCCGAAGCGCTGCTCCTCGTCCAGGATGAGCAGCCCAAGTTT
>JAVEWL010000097.1:0-11791 GCA_034004565.1 FCB group bacterium
AGCGCGCCCACGATCGAGACTTCGTTGCACGACGGCCTCGTCCTGTCGTCGCGCGAGGTGCCCATTGACATTCGCGCGCTGGACGACCTGGCGGTGTTGCGCGTCGAGGTCAACGGCAAGCGACTGCACCAGCGCGGCAGTGCCGCCGATGTGGCCTTCAAGGACTCGCTGCTCCTCGACGAAGGCGAGCACACGGTTAGCGTCCGCGCCGGCGATCTCGCGGACCGCGAAGGTGCGCGGGACGTCAACGTGAAAGTCGACCTGACCGGTCCGGCGTTGGGCATCTTCGAGCCTGGCTCGACTGTGGCCACGGATGCGGCCACTGCGAGACTCAAGGGCGCCGCTGTTGATGCGAACGGCGTCGCTTCGGTGCGCCTGGGCGACACGGTGCTGGTGGACAAGCCTGGCGGGGAAGCGCGGGTGGAATTCGAGTCGGACCTGCCGCTCAAGGACGGCAAGAACGATTTCGTCATTGTCGCGAAGGATATCGCGGGGAACGAGACCTATGCCTCCGTGTCGATCCTGAAGACCAAGCCGCAGAATCTTGCGTCGTTTCTCATTGAACTCCCGGATAGGCTTCTGCAACCGCTGAGTTTCATGAAAGTCCGCTTCAACCAGCCCGCGAAGTTCTATCCCGGCCTGGCGGGCCGTGTGCGCTTTGCCGCGGATACGCCCGCCGCGACGGAACCGCTGCGCATCGAGTTAAAGTTTCCGAAGACCGGCGGCGACTACCGCAAGAATGAACTCAAGGTCACGGGCCGCGTGCTCTCGAACTCGCGCGTCGAGGCTCTTGAGATTAACAACACGCGCTTCGATCTGGTGTCCGCGCCGACGGTCGAGTTCAGCAAGCGGATCCCGATCGCCCGAGGGGAAAACGTCATTGGCGTGAAGGCCGAAGACGACCAGGGTCACAAGGCCGAGCAGTCCGTCAGCGTCACCGGCCGCCAGTTGGTGCTCGATTCGCCCGAATCGAAGATGAGCCTGGCTGTGCTGGCCTTCGGCGGAGAATCGGAGGATGCGCTGCGCCAGAGCCTGCGGGCGCAGACCGAATCGCAGATTATCGAGGCAGGCCGCTTTGATGTCGTCGAACGCACCCGGCTCGCGGAGGTCTTGCAGGAACAGCAATTGTCCGCGGCGCTGGGCGATCCCGACCGCGCCATCGAGCTGCACAAGCTCGTGCCGGCGACGGCGTTTCTGGTGGGCGAAGTCATCGAGCGTGGCAACGAACTCGAGGTCTATACGCGCGCCATCAGCACCGAGACCGGGCGGATCTGGGCTCCGCTCGACACGCACATCGCCGACAAGAACGATCCGAAACAGGTTCAGTTCGGGATCGACGCGATCGCCCAGGGCTTGCGCGCGGCCTTCCCGCGCGTGCCGGGCGAGATTGTGAAGATCGAAGGACAAAACGTCGTGGCCAACGTCGGCAAGGAGGACGGGGTCCGCGAAGGCATGTATTTGTACGTGGTGCACGAGGAACCGCCTGTGGTGGACGAGTCGACCGGCGAGGTCCTGATCGACGGCAACTTCACCCCCATTGGGCGCGCACGCATTACGCAGGTGTTCGACAAGGCCTCGAAGGCCGAAGCCGTCAAGCGGGAGGAAGGGACCACACTTGAGGCGGGTATGCCGGCGGTTACCATGTAGTTTGGCGGCGCTGCTGATATTGGCGGCGCCGGCCTGGGGCCAGATTCCGATCAATTCCGCGCCCAATGCCGTGGGCAGCGGCGCGCGCGCGCTCGGCATGGGTGGCGCGTTTATTGCCGTGGCCGACGACGCCACGGCCGCGTCCTGGAACCCCGGCGGGCTGACGCAGCTCGAACGGCCGGAGATCTCGCTCGTTTACAGTTGGAAATGGTTCTCGGAGGAATTCGAGTCGAAGTACCATCCCGAGTTGAACGGCGATTTCGACCTCGACATCGACGACATCAATTACTTCAGCATCGCGTATCCGTTTCCGCAGACCATCGCGGGGCGCAACTTCGTCTTGAGCCTGAACTACCAGCACAAGTTCGATTTCGACCGGCAACTCGATGTGCGCTACAACGACATCGTCGCCGCCGCGCAGGGTCTCATCGCCGGCATCAAGACCACGGTGGACTACGAGCAGGAAGGCAGCCTCAGCGCGCTGTCGCCCGCGTTCGGGTTCGAGCTCACCGACTCGTTGTCGATGGGCGTTGTGATGAACATCTGGGACCAGTCGCTCATCTCGAGCAACGAATGGAAGATTCGCACGGACTTCAAGACGCAGGTCGCCTTCAACGGCCGGCTATCGTCGTATACCTGGGGCGACATCGAACAGCGCTACGACGATTTCGAAGGCACGAATTATACCTTCGGCCTGCTGTGGCATCCGGCCGAGCGCTGGGGCGTCGGCGCCGTGTACCACAGCGGCTTCACGGCCGACGTCGAGTATTCGCGCTTCTTCCGCACGCGCGGCTCTCAGCGCAGCTTCGCCGTCGACCGCGAGGATCGTAAGATCGAATTTCCGCGCGCGTACGGCCTGGGCCTTTCTTATCGCTTCCCGAATGACCAGCTCACGCTCTCGCTCGACGTGACCCGCCGCGACTGGGACGAGTTCGTCGAGATCAAGGGCTTCGACAACAAAGGCGATCGCATCTCCCCGATTACGGGCATCCCGAAGAACGACAGCTACAACGAACCCACGTACACGGTTCGCCTCGGCGGCGAATACGTCTTCATCGATCCCGAACTGCCGCGCCCGAAGTATCTGCCGAGCCTGCGCGCCGGCGTCTACTACGATCCCGAGCCCGCCAGCGGCCGCAAGGACGCTTGGTACGGCCTCGACCGCGGCAACGGCACGCCCGACGATTTCTACGGCCTGACTCTGGGGGCGGGCGTGCTGATCATGGATCGCGTGAACATCGATGCGGCGTACGAATACCGCTGGGGCGACGACGTCCGCAAGGACACCTTCGGCTTCCCCGCGACCCACGCCGACGTGGATCAGCATAATCTGTATCTGTCGACAGTCGTCTACTTCTAGAAAGCGAGAGCCCAGACACCATGCCCACGAGACCCGGCAAGCGGCGCGTCATCAATGCGGTAGCCCCCATTCGGATCTGCGATTTGGGTGGATGGACGGATACCTGGTTCGCCGAAACGGGCGCGGTGTTCAATATCGGCGTATACCCTTACGCGGAAGTTCAGATCTACGTTGGCGAGCGACTTAGCGAGGCCGAGCCGCGGATCACGCTGCACGTCGAGAACTTCGGCGAGCGCTACGACATCGATCCGCAGCACATCAGCTATGACCGGCACCCCCTCCTTGAAGCGTCCATCGATATCATGGAACTGCCGCACAATCTTTCGTTCGAGGTTAACCTGTTCTCCGCGGCGCCGGCCGGGTGTTCGACGGGCACTTCGGCGGCGGTCACCGTGGCGCTACTGGGCGCGCTCGACCTGCTTACGCCGGGCTGCCGCACTCCGCATGAGATCGCGGCGCTGGCTCATCGCGTCGAGACCGAGAAGCTTGGGCTTCAGTGCGGCATTCAGGATCAGATCTGCTCGGCGTACGGCGGGGTATGCTTCATGGAGATGTTCCGCTACCCTCACGCTTCCGTGTCACAGCTTCAGATCCCGAACAGCTACTGGTGGGAGCTTGAGCGGCGGCTTATGCTTGTATACCTTGGACGGACGCATTCCTCGAGCGAAGTTCATGGCCGCGTCATCGCCCGCCTCGAAGCCAAGGACGCGGACAAATCCGCCCTGGTTCCGCTGGCCCAGGCCGCCTACGACGGTAAGAACGCCGTGTGCGTCGGGGACTGGAATGCTTTGGGCCAGGCCATGATCGCCAACACCGAAGCGCAGGCCGCGCTTCATCCCGCGCTGGTTTCCGAAGCGGCAAGAAGCGTTATAGCCCTCGCGCAGGAACACGGCGTGATCGGCTGGAAAGTCAATGGCGCCGGGGGCGAAGGCGGCTCGCTTACCCTCCTCTTCGGATCCGAGGGGGAACGCCAGCGCGCATTCTCCCAGGCCCTCGACAGCCTCGATCCGCATTTCCAGGTGATCCCCACCTACCTGTCCCGCCAGGGCCTCCGCCGCTGGGAAGTCGTCGAATAAATCCACGCGTCCATCTGCAAGATGTACGCACCTGCCTGTGGGGAAGCACATAAAAAGGCCCCGGGCCGTTTCCGGTCCGGGGCCTGAAATTCGGCGTTTAGGGCTTCGCCGTCAGCCGAGGCTTAGGAGAAGAGGCCGCCGACGAGGTCGGCCATGTAGCGGTTGACGGGGGCTTTGCCCGGGTACTTGATGAATTCGACGTGACCGTCCATGTAGAGGACATTGCAGCCGCCGGGAACGTGGTTGTAGTTCTTGACTTCGTTCGACAGGGCATCGCTCATGACGTACATGGTGGACTGGGCGAGATTGGAGCTCGCGGTGTTGTTGATATCGGTGATCATGAAGCGCTCGATACCGTCCTTCAAGCGGTAGATGGTCTCACCGCCGGCATTACCGGAGTTGAGCGCGAAGTACTGCGGGGTCGCGCCGTCGTCGTAGGTGATGTCGCCGTCAAGGGCGGGCAAATCCGGAGCCAGATAGCCTTTGTAAAGGATGTAGCTGGCCACGGTGGCAAACTGCGCGGACACGACGGTCGCCGGGTCGGCGTCGGATCCCAGCGCGCCCAGCCCGATCGCGATAACGGGGAACGAGCTCATGGGCCCGGCCGGGTCGGTGTCGCCGATTCGGTCGAGCGCCCAACCCCAATAGCCGTAGCTGGCGTCGGCCTCGTCGCGGCCACGCTCGCAATTGTCGGTGGAGAAGGTGCCGTCTTCCAATTCTTCAGCCATCGCGGGATTTCCAGCCACTTTCCACGTGCCGCTGGGCTTGTTACCCTTGAGATCGTCAATCGTGTCGTTGGGATCGGACGGGCAGACGAGGATCGCCGGATCGGTCAAGTATTCCGGGTAAATGGAGCCGATACGCGGAGCGGCGGCAAAGACGAGATCGCCCGGAGATTCAGGGCAGCTCGTAAGGTCGGCTTGAATCTGGGGGAATCGGCCCTTGGCTTCGCCGGAGTACATCTTGAACACAATGCCGAACTGCTTGAGGTTGTTCTGACACGTGGCGCGGTTGGCCGCTTCACGGGCCCTCGATAGTGCCGGTAAGAGAATCGCCGCCAAAATACCGATAATGGCGATCACCACCAGCAGCTCGATCAGTGTAAACCCTCGATTCTTCATCTTTTTGGTTCCTTATGATAATAGATGGAGTTCACGGTCGCGGAGTACACCTCCGCCAAAAACGGGGTGCTGAACCAGACACTGCAGTTGCCTGGATAGAGCCTTGGGGAACGGGGGATAGAATGTAGGTAGGCGTAAAACCAGGATTTGTACTGCCTTGTTTAGCGTGGCAAAGATGTGCAACCCTCGGCCTGCCCGATGCATAGCAGAGCAACTGGACACCTTACCGAACATTATGAATATACCATGAAACCCGAGCGTAGTCAATTGATCTGCAAAGAAAATCAATAATTATTGTCTATTTCCCTAACAAAATACTGAATTTAGCGCTTTGTGGAAGTAGTAAGTTGACGCGATCTGCAAATAATTCAAGAAACAAACAAAACGCTTATGCCTCCGACACTCTTCCTCCTCTCTCCAAACGAAGTCTCTTTAAATGCAAGGCCCATACCGGTAGAGTAATGTCCGGGCAAGGGAGGATCGGCGATGACGCAGCGACCAAACCTCATTTTGATTACGACCGACCAACACAGGGGCGATTGCCTGGGCTGCGACGGGCATCCGGTTCTCGAAACACCCTACCTCGACGAACTGGCCGAAGACGGCATCCGCTTTGCCCATGCGTATTCGTCGGTGCCCTCTTGTGAAGCCGCGCGCGCGGCGATATTAACGGGTATGGATCCCTGGAACCACGGCCGTCTTACCCAGGAAGGGGAGGATGCGCTCGAATTCCCCGCGACGCTTCCCGGCGAGCTGGCCCGGGCCGGCTACCTCACGCGCGCCGTCGGGCGGATGATGTTTTTTCCGCCGCGCCGCCTCTACGGATTTCACCACGCGCTTCTCGATGAGGACCGCGACCGCCGCGACGGCTTCGCGAGCGACTACAAGCGCTGGCTGGGGCGGCGGGGGGAGGCAGGCTCGGAAGGGGCGGGCTGGATTGCGCGCCCGAGCCGCTTGCCGGAATCGCTGCACCCGACGTGGTGGGCCGCGGAGGAAGCGCTGTGGTTCCTGCGGCAGCGCGATCCGGTCAAACCGTTTTTCCTTTGGCTGAGTTTTTCGCGGCCGCGCACGCCCTACGACGCGCCGTCTCCCTATTTCGAGCTCTACTCGGCGAACCCGGACCTGCCCCGCCCAGTGGTCGGCGACTGGGCCAAGGAATTCGACCGGCGCATCGCGCACATTGGCGCCGCCTTCTCGCACCGCAGCGAGGAAGAGGTTCGCCGGGCGCGCGCGGGGTATTACGGCAACATCACGTTTATCGACCACCAGATCGGGCGTGTCCTGGACGAGTTGCGCCGGAACCAGGTCGACACCTGGAACGACACCCTGGTGGTTTTCACGTCGGACCACGGCGACATGCTCGGCGATCACCACCATTGGCGCCACACGTATGCTTACGAGGGCTCCGCGCGCGTGCCGTTTCTCGTGCGTTTTCCCGCGGCGTTCGAGATGGCGCGCGACCGCGTGCTGGAGCAGCCGGTCGAGCTTCGGGACGTGATGCCGACCTTCCTCGATGCGGCGGGCCTGCCGATACCGGAATGCGTGGATGGCGACAGCGTCCTGCATCTCGCCTGCGGCGAAACGGACGACTGGCGGGAATTCGTCCAGGGCGAACATAGCGAGAGCCATCGCAAGGATATGGCCATGCAGTACGTGACCGACGGGCGGGAAAAGTTCGTTTGGTTTCACTACACCGACCGCGAGATGTTCTTCGACCTCAATCGCGATCCCCTGGAATGCCACGATTTATCGACCGACCCCGCCGTGCAGGGACGCATGGCGCTCTGGCGCGAGCGCCTGGCCGACATTAACGAAGAGCGCGGCGACCCCCGGGGCCGCAACGGCCACCTCTTCCCGCAGGAAGGGGACGCCATCGCCCTCTCCCCCAATTACGACAAGTGGAAAGCGCGAGCGGAATAGAAGCTTCTTGAAGATAAAGAGAGGAACGAAGAACGAGGAAAGAAAAAGCCGGAAAGGCACATTGCCTCGCTTTTCCGGTTTCTTCTATTCTCGTTCCTCGTTCCTCGTTCCTGTCTTTTCTTCTAGTCTTCCTGTTCGAGGAAGACGTGCATGTGTCCGCGCCATGCGATGCCGCACTTGGTGGGTTCCGGACCGCCGACGCATTTTGATTCGGCGATCTGGAGTTCGGCTCCGGGACCGTGCGCCTTCTCGAATTCGAGTACCTTCGCCTCGGCGTCTTCGATGTTCTCGGCCCAGGTGCGATAGGCCACGGCGTAGCGGTACTCGCCGTCGCGCACGCCGTCTTCCTCGCGCAATTCCGCGAGCAGTTCGGGTTCGCTCACCCATCCCTCCACCAGCACGTAGTACAACGCCGCCCTTGCCGAGTCGCGTCCGAGGTCCGCGCGCAAGGCGTCAAAAACGGGAGGGTAAAACAACCCCAGGTCCAGCGCGCGCTCGAGGAGCTTTGCGCGCTCCTCGGGAATGTTGAGGGTTTCGGTGAGACCGATCACCGTCTGGAGCACATGCGGCAGGGTCGCGCTTGCCTCGTCCTCGTCGGACAACAGGACCGCGCGGTCAATCGCGTCGCAGGCCAGTTCCCAGGCCCGCTGGCCCTCTCCGTCGAATTCCGCGAGCCGCATCGCCGTCATCAGCGCGCGCCATCCGTCGCGCTCCATTTCGTGCAGCGCGGCCGCGCACGTCTCCAAACGGGCGCGGTCGCCGATCCGAGACGCGGTGATCGCGCAGTTGTACCAGGCCATCGTATTCTCCGGATCGAGGCTTACCGCCTTTCCGAAATCGGCCAGGGCGCGCTGCGAATCGCCCAGATCGCTCTCGTCGATGGCAAGATGCGTCCAGCCGTCCGAATCGCCGGGCTCGAGTTCCAGGTAGGACTTCCACGAAGCCGAGGCCTCGTCGAGCCGTTCGAGCTGGTCCAGGGAATACGCGCGCGAACGGTGCAGGGCCGCGAAATCGGCCCCCTTGGCCGCGGCCGTGTCCAGCCAGGCCAGCGCCTCTTCGTGACGCTCGTCGCGTTGCAGCGCCACGCCCAGGTTGTACGCCGCGCCGGGGTCCGGCTCCTTCTCATAGCAGAAACGGAAGAGGCGTTCGGCCACGCGGTATTCGCCGTGTTCCGAGCACTCGATGCCCGCCGCCAGGATCGTATCGGGGTCGTCTCCGTGCTCGGCCAGAAGCTCGTCGATAAGCGCCTGGGCTTCCTCCTCGCGCTCCTCGGCAAGCAGGCACACCATTCTCAAGCCGATGGAAGCGCCCAGGGCCTCCGGATCCGTCAGTTCCGGTTCCAGATCTTCGAGGCGTCCCAGGGCTTCTTCACATTCGTCGTTGTCAATCAGGTCCGCAATCAGGTCCAAGCGGGGATCGGGGTCATACTCGCGAAACACGTAATGGGATTCCTTTCAAGTAGTTCCGTGTAGCATAGCAGACGGGGGGTAGGGCTGAAAACTGTTGACGGAATGAGGGTAAGAATGGGTCTTATGGGTCTTATAGGTCTTATGGGAATTCCATCTGGCCCATAGGACCTATAAAACCCATCTATTGTGCAACAGGAAACAGGGCGTGGATCAGGCCCAGCAGGGGCGAGGGATAGGCACCGAGGAACACCAACGCAAACGTCAGCGCCGCCAGGACCGCGCCGCCCGCCCATTCCAGAGGCTCGTGGCGTGCCGGTTCAACCGCCGGCACCGGGGCCGCCATGACAATCACGATGCGCAGGTAATAGAAGAGGCTGATGACGCTGCCGATTATTAACGCGGCAATCTGCCACCACAATGCGCCCTGAACGCCCGCCGCCAACACAAAGAACTTGCCAATGAACCCGACCGTCAGCGGAATCCCGGCCAGCGAGAGCAGCATCAGCGTGAACACCGACGCGAGGAATGGCCGGGTGTAGAACAGTCCCCGATAGTCTTCAATCAGATCCGCATCGCGATCGTCGCGTCGAAGCGAAAGCACCGTCACGACCCCGAACGAACCCAGCGTCGTGATGAAGTACGCCACGAGGTAGCAGGTCACCGCCTCGACGGCCGCCTCGCCGCCCGCGAGGTAGGCCACCAGCACATAGCCCAGATGCGCGATCGACGAGTAGGCCAGGATGCGCTTGACGTTGTTCTGGCGCAGGGCGAGCAGGTTTCCGGCGAGCATCGACGCGATGGCCGTGATGCTCACGAACATGTAGAGCGAACCGTATCCCTCCTCGTTGACCGTGGAGAAATACCGCAGCAGCATCGCGAAGATCGCGCCCTTGGACACGGTGGCCACGTAGGCCGTGACGGGCGCTGGCGCGCCTTCGTATACGTCGGGCGTCCACAGGTGGAAGGGAACGATCGAGAGCTTGAACCCGAACGCGACGAGCATGAGCGCAAAGCCCACGAGCATCACGCCGTTGCTGCTCTGGCGCGTGCTGGCCTCGGCCATTCTGGCGAGGTCGAGGCTGCCGATCTCCGCGTAAATGAGCGCGGTGCCGAACAGCAGGAAAGCCGCTGCGGCCGCGGCCAGAATGACATACTTGAGGCTCGCCTCGGTGCCGCGCCGTGTGACGCACAGGTACCCGATCATGGTGTACAGCGACACGCTCAGGACTTCGAGGCCGAGGTAGAACGAGACAAAGTGCCGGCTCGACACCATCGCCGCCGCGCCCGCGGAACACAGCAGGAGCAGGATATAGAACTCTTCGGGATAGCAAGGGCGCCGGTGGAAATACGCGAGGCTGAACAGCGCGACGCAAACGCCGGCGGCGAATACGAGCCCCATGTAGAACAAGGCGTAGCCGTCGACGATGAACAGGGTCGATACCCGGCGCGGTCCCACGCTCGCTACGAAAGGCAGCAGCGCCATCGCCAGCGCGAGCGCGACCAGGGTCAATCCGGCGCACACGGCGTGGTTGCGCTTTACGGCAATGGCCAGCATCACGACGACCGAGGCCGCGCCGAGGAGCAGCATGGGCGAAAGGACGAATAAATCTGTGGCGTTCACCGGGCGTCTCCTTGGGGTGCGCGACTTCTGAGCGTGGGAGTGGCCAGCATGGGCACGGGGGAACCGGCCGACGGCGCCGCTGCCGTGGCGCGCAATGTACTGCCGTAGGAATCGGCGAGGTTGAGCAGCGGCTGCGGAAACAGGCCGAACCCGACGAGCGCCAGCGACAGCGCCAATGCGGGCACCGCGGGCCATCCCTTCAGGTCGGCGACGGGACCCGATACGGTCTCGGGCCCGAAGAATATCTTTTGCATGATGCGCAGCGAATAGGCGGTGGCGAACACGGTGCCGATGGCGGCCAACGTCGCGTGAAGCGGGCTCACCTGGAACGCGCCGAGCAGCACCAGGAACTCGCCGACGAAACTGAGCATGCCCGGAAGCCCAAGGGTCGCCAGCACCAGGATTAGGCCGAAGCCGCCGAGGCGCGGCGCGGAGCGCCACAGGCCGCCCAGCACGGACAGGTCGCGGGTCGATGCGCGCGACTCAAGCAGCGCCGCCAAGAGGAACAGGCCCGCCGCGCTCAACCCGTGGCTGAGCATCTGAATCACCGCGCCGGAATAGCCCCAGGCATTGCCCGAAAACGCGCCGAGCACGACGAAGCCGAGATGGCTGATGCCGGAGTACGCGATGAAGCGGCGCAGGTCGCGTTGCGAGTAGGCGGCGAAGGCGCCGTACAGAATGCTGACCACCGCCAACGACATCGCCCAGGGCGCGAATCCGTGCGCGGCGTCGGGAAACAGCGGCACGACAAATCGCAGCAGACCGTAGGCCCCGGCTTTGGCCATCAAGCCGGAGAGCACGATGCCGACGCCTGTGGGCAGCGTGGCGTAGGTGTCGGGCTGCCAGCCGTGCAGCGGCACCACGGGCAGTTTGACCGCGAACCCGATGAAGAAACCCAGCATGAGGAACAGTCCCACGCGCAGGGGCATCGGCGTGTTGAGGAGCGCGCCGTAGGCGAACGTGTAGTCGTTGGTGGCCGCGCCGTGGACGAAGTAAATGCCCAGGATCGACAGCAGCATGAGCAAGCTGCCCGCCTGCGTGAACATGAAGAAGCGCGTGGCCACGGTGTTGCGGTCCATCCGCGGATCGCCCCAGAGGGCGATGAGGAAGTACGCCGGAATCAGCATGACCTCGTAGAACACGAAGAACAGGAGCAGGTCGCCCGCCAGAAACACGCCCGCGATGCCCGCGAGCATCGACAGCAGGGCAAAGTAATACAGGCCGGGCCGCTCGGGCGCGTCGTAGCGCGAGGCCGCGACGGCCACCATGCCCAGGCTCACCGTGAGCAGGAGCATCAGCAAGCTCAGCCCGTCCACGACCAGCGACAGCGAGGCGCCGAAGTGCGGTATCCACGGGGCGCGCATTTCGTAGAACCATAGCGGCCCCGACTGCAGCCATATCCATAGCAGGACAAGCAGATCGAGCGCCAGCGCGGCGTGCGCGATGCGGCGCGCGCGGGACGCGTCGTCGCGCGCGAGGGTGAGGCACAACACGCCGCCCACGAGCGGCACGAGAAGTATCAGCATCAGGCTCATAGCATCACCGCCAAAGCGACCGCGATCACGGCGCCCAGTACAATCCCCATCGCATACCAACGTATTCGGCCCGTCTGCGTCAATGTCAGCGCGCGCCCGCCG
>JAVEWL010000879.1:0-2597 GCA_034004565.1 FCB group bacterium
AATCGTTGCGTAGGCAGTCTTCGATTACGTCGTCGACCGCTTTCTGGAATTCGTCTTTGGTCATTTCTTTTTCGTCCTTGCTGAAACAGGCTTTGCCACGGGAACATCCTTGTCCCGCAGATAGCGGTTGTGGCTTGAATCCGTGGTGTGGCCGAGCAGCGTTTTGCTGTCCAGTCCTTGCGCCTTGGCGTCGGTCGCGGCCTTGGCGCGCATGTCGTGGATGTGGGCGTCGCCGACCTTTGCGTCTTCACAGGCCCGCCGCCAGTGGCCGTAGATCGTGAAGTACGAGAGCGGTGAACCATCCGGCTTGTGGAACAGCGTCTGCGCGCGGGGCGAGCAGTGAACCGCTCTCGTGGTGTCCAGGGCGGCCTGCAGATCGTCCGTGATTTCGATCAGCACCCGGGCTTTCGTTTTCTGCTGCTCGACGTACACCCCGGCGGGCGTGCCGGCGCCACGAGCACCAGCAGGCACGATGTCCTCGTATCGGATGCCCATCACGTCGCCGATCCGCTGGCCGGTGATGTACGCCACATCCATCAGGCACTGCAGCGTCGGGCTCGCCTGCTCGCGGATCTTTTCGAACTCGTCGTCAGTGATGTAGCGCGTGCGCTTGCCCGTCTTGAACGGCTTGATCTCGCGCACCGGGTTTGTCTCAACCACGCCCCACCGAACCGCCCGGGAGAACATCCCCTTGAGGAAGGCGCGGAGCAGGTTCGCCATGCTCGGTGTGCTCTTGTGGTCGTCGAGGAACTGGGCGATGTGCGCCGGCTTGATTTGCGCCGGCGAGAACTCGACGAAGCTGTCAAGCACTCGCCGGGCGCACGTCTTGTAGTTCTTCAACGTGCTGGCCGCGACGTCCTGCTCCATGTCATCGAGCACACGCCGCACCAACTCCGGCAGCGCCCCCTTGTCCTTCCCGGCTGTCAGCCTGGCGTACTCAACCAGGGCGTCATGCAGGTTGTCGGATAGGCGCGTCCACTTGTTGTTTCGGACCAAGTAGTACGCGCCGTGTTTATGGTGCAACCACCGAATGCCCGTTTTTCCCATTTCGGAGCCTCAACCGTGGTTCTGCCGCGGGGGGTTTTTCCGCACCCTGCATACGTGTCTCGATTACCGAGCGCATGACACGCGGCCATTTGTCGGCGCCGGGGAGGTAGGGGATTTTTTCCCGATCCAACCACCGGCGGATAGCTGACGGCCTTTCGAGACCAGAAAGCTGCTTCAGGTCATCAGGCGTCAGAAACATCGTTCGTGCTCTCAACAGTGCAGAGGATCGCGCGGGCGTTCGGCAGTTCTTGCCTCGTCAGCGCCATCGCCTGTTCGTGGGTCGGAATCTCAGGGGTGTCGATTTTGTACACGTTCTTCTTACCGTCGGCGTGTCGAACGCATACAAGAAAAATTGGATTTGTCATCGGTATTGGGTGCCCCGCCCACTGCGGTGTTTTCTGATCCCCCACGGATGAAAACTCCTATAAACAGATGGTTGATAGGTGCAGGGGCGGGGCTTTAACTATTTGCCTCGCGTGATGTCGCGCTGGCGTTTGATTTCGTTGGTAGAGAGCGCGAACCACTTCGTCTGCTTCACGGTCCAGGAGACCACACGCCCCATCTCGGCCGCTTCGGTAAGCCTTGCGCGCGCCCGCTTTTCGGTCCAGCCAAGGGCCTTAGCCGCCCGCGACGCGGTCACGTTGCGGTCGACCATGTGTGCGAGCAGCGCGGCCTCTTCGGCCGCCCTTGCGTCGGGGGACCGAACCCGGGCCGCGTCGGCAGCCTTCTTAACCAGGGTGAAAATCGAGGGGACCATCAGTGCGCTTCCTCAAACCTTCCGATACGAGGCGGCACTGAACCGCGAACGGCACGCCAGCCCGTTCCAGTTCCCTGCCGGCGTTCTCCGCCGTCGTGCGTGCCGCTGCCAGTTTCGCCACCACGCCGTCACACAGCGCGCGCCGCAGCCGGTTCGTTTGCAACCGGCGGTCGTTTACCATTCCCATGATCGAAGCCTCCAGTGTTGCCCACACCGGCATAGCGGGCTTTGACGGGGTACAGCATCTGGTTGCGCCTGTCGCGCAACGCAGGCAGAAGCACATGCCGGATGTGCTTCAGGTTGCTCGCCACCTCTTGCTCGTGCGCCTCCAGATGCGCGATCCGGCGTTTGAGCAGGAACAGCTTCAGCTTCTTGATCATTCGATTACCTCCTGGCCGTCGATGGCCGCGATCCGTTGCTCAACCTTGGACAGATGCACTTTCCTGATCTGCTCGGCGATTGCTGCGTATTCCGATGCGTACGTCCGATAACGCTCTTCGAACTTGGCGAGGCGATACTTCTTGAAGCGGAGAACCAACAGCTTGATACGGTTAGCAAATGCTGAATTACGGGTCATGTTTTAGCGCCCTGCGAGCCTTGCCTCGGCCTTGAGCGCCGAATATGCGATGTTGTCTTCCAGCGAATCCCGGTGGGGTTCCGCACGCTGCCGATCACGAACGTCCTTCAGAATCTGCAGTAGCAGCCAGCCCTCGGATTCCTGAAGGTCGCGGCCGGTGATGATGTTGAACGCCGCGACCGCCGGCCCCATGCTGCGCTCGCCCTGGGGCTTGTC
>JAVEWL010000880.1:0-2596 GCA_034004565.1 FCB group bacterium
TTGATACCCCGCGCTTCCAGCTTTGAGAGCACCAGGGCATCGATTTCGCTTGCGGAAACGGCCCAATCGCCCGCCTCGTAAGGGCGGACGAAGTCCGATCCCGCGCCCTGACCAAGCAGCGCTGCCACAATGAGCGTAACGGCAAGCATCCGATTCCCCCTTGCGTTTCCCGTTTCACACCTACTCTAACACCTTTTCGCCCACGAAGTTCCATTGCCAGGGATCGCGCTCTTATGTAACCCCGAATTCCCATTCGGGGCATTGAAGCTTTAGTCGCACGTTTGCGAATTCAAGGTTGCAAAGAGCGCGTAAACAAGACATTCTTTGCCTGAGGTTCGATAAACCGTAGGAGGGGTTTCATTCATGTTGAAACGCGCTGTCGCCGGGTCTCTCGCAGGCATCCTGACCCTATTGGCATCATTCGGCGCCACCGCCGAGCCGCAAAAGCCCAGCACGGACTGGTTTGTGAAGGCCGGATACGGCGTATTTGTCCACTACTTGAACGGAATCCAGAACGACCCGGATCACGTCCAAAGCCTGGGCAAGAAGACCTCCTGGGACGAATGCGTCCGCGAATTCGACACCGAGCGCTTTGCCGATTCAATGCAAGAGGCGGGTGCCGGCTACGTGATCTTCACCGTCATGCAGATGTCGCGCTTCATGATCGCCCCCAACGCAACCTTCGACCGCATCACGGGCTACGCGCCCGGCGAAGCCTGCTCGACGCGCGACCTCATCGAGGACCTATACCAATCCCTCAGCAAACGAAACATACCGCTCATGCTCTACTGGACCGGCGACGGGCCAAGAGTCGATGAAAAGGCCGGTCCCGCCTACGGCTGCGGCCAACCCGTTTCGAAGGAGTTCGTGCAGAAGTGGGCCGACACCTTCCGCGAGTACGGCGAACGCTACGGCGACAAGATCGCCGGCATCTGGTGCGACGGCAGCTACGACTTCATCGGCTACGATCAGGAGAAGCTCGGCATCCTCGCGCAAGGGCTCCACGCCGGTAGCACGAAGCGCATCATCGCGATGAACCCGGGCGTCGAGATCAAGGCGTATTCACCTCATGAGGACTACACCTGCGGCGAACAGAACACCTTCTTCGAGATCCCGGTCGAGCGGTACCTCAATGGCGAGCAGTGGCACATCCTTTCGTTCCTCAGCAAGACCTGGTGGGGCGAACCCGGCACCGGCTACACCAAGACCCAATTGGCCGACTACGTGTCTGCCGTGAATCGGCGTGGGGGAGTGGTGTCCATCGACATCGCCCTGTTCCGCAACGGTGAAATCGATCGTTCGCAACTCGAAATGCTCAAGGCGGTGCGCAAGGAATTGCGCGAGGGCAAGGACCGCCCGCCGATCCCGCCCGGCAACGTAGCCTATCGCAAACAGTCGAAACTGCTCAGCCTGGATGGCTCCCATCCGCTGATCGTTAACGGCGGCGTGCATCATCCCTGGCTCGGAGTGGACGGCAAACTCGACACCGTCGCCCTTGCCGCGGAAGAGTGGCCCTGGACCTACGAAGTGGACCTCATCGACACGCTCCCGCTCAACTGCATCAAGGTAAGCTTTGGCTCCGGCTATGCCACGCAATTCGAATTTCGAGTGTCCGCCGACGGCAAGGAATGGAAAACCGTCGCCGCCAAGGCCGGTCACGACGGAACCACCTTCGAGGCGACGTTCGAGCCGGTCCCGGCACGCTATGTGCGCGTGTGCGGCCTCAAGCCCGACGGTCCCGATCAGCCCGGTGCCCAGATGTCAATTGCCGAACTGGAGGTATACGAACGATGAGTGAAGCAAAGCGCGATTTCAGCAAGGAAGCCGCCACTTGGGACGAACAGCCCACGCGGGTCAAGCTGGCCCAGGACATTGCGTCGGCGATACGCAGCGATGTGCAATTGACGCCCGATATGGATGTGCTGGATTTCGGCTGCGGCACGGGGCTCGTTTCGCTCCAGTTGCAGCCTTCCGTGCGGACACTGACCTGCGTCGACAGCGCGCAGGGAATGCTCGACGTCCTGGACGCGAAGGCGAAAATGCTCGGCCTCGAAAATGTGCAGACCCGGCACATCGATCTCGACGCGGGCGGCGCCATCACCGGCAACTATCACCTCATCGTAAGCAGCATGACGTTTCATCACATACCCGATGTTGGCGCCCTGCTGTCGAGATTTGCGGCCGCGATGCCGTCGGGCGCACGCGTCTGCATCGCCGACCTGGACTCGGAAGGCGGACGCTTCCACGGCGACAATACCGGCGTGTTTCATCTCGGGTTTGACCGCCCGGTACTTCGCCAGGCGTTTCAGGAGGCCGGCTTCATCGACGTCCGCGACCGCACCGCCGCCGAAGTCGTCAAGCCCGATGCCGAAGGCAACCCCACCCCCTTCAGCGTCTTCCTGATGACCGGCACTCGCGCCTGACACCCTCCAAAAAAGAAGAGCGGCCCTCCCGAAGGAAGGCCGCCGTGAATTTCGTCTGCTCGAACCTGCGCCGCGCTAATTCCTGCCGCGCAAACGGCGCACAACCAACCCCACCATGCCGAGGCCCAGCAACGATAGCGTCGCCGGCTCCGGAACCACGCCTTCTCCGTTGG
>JAVEWL010000881.1:0-2593 GCA_034004565.1 FCB group bacterium
CCGGGGGGATTTCTCTTCCCGTCAAGCCGTCCGCTTTCACGGATTCCTCCCGGACGTCCTTCATAACTTCCGCCATCTTCATGGCCGGTGGCCGTATCGACGCCGCCGCCTTCTCCGACCTCCTTCAGGTCGGCGCCATCGACTCCAGCGTCAACGAATGGCCGCTCTACTAAGCGACTACCCCGAACAACAGCAAGCAAAGCAAATCCCCCGGACACCGCGTCCGGGGGATTTGTCGTGCGCCAGGCATGGCGCGATTTCTTGGAGGTGAAAGTCCTCTACTGGCCGTAACGACCGGAACAGTGAGCCGAAGGCAAGGGCTTCGCCGCGAGGCGGGGTCTGAAGGAAGCCCGAGGCGAAGGCCTGGTCCTGACGAACAGAAACCGGATAGAAGGCCGGCGCGGCAGGGGAACCCGGCGATGGACGGGGAAGCCCAATAGTCGTTCGGATGCGTGCGCAGGTAAATCCGGCAGGAGCGGCGGAAAGAATCGCGTCTTACCCTGGGAGGTCTCGTCTCCTGCCGGGTGACCCGGCTAGGCCGCGAGAGATCGCGGCGCGATGGGGGGCGAGAAGTCAGCAGAGGCCATAGTACCTCGTTCTCCGAACGCGGGAAGGGCCGAATCGTAACCGCAAGGAGCAGTCGGCAAAGTCTCGATGAGCGCGGAGCGGCAGCAATACGGGGGTGATCAACTGGATCTCTTTGGGTCCTATATAGACACGTCGTGCCCCGACGCAACCGGTGCGGACGGAATCCAATCTGGTGCGCGCGAGGAGTCGCAAACGCTCGCGGCGACGATGCAAGGACGTGCCTTGGCATGGAAGGACCTGATGGAACGGATTGCCGATCTCGGTAATCTCCACCGGGCGATGAAGGCGGTGCAGCGAAACAAGGGCGCAGGCGGTGCCGACGGGATGACAGTCGATGAGCTTGAGCCTTGGTTCTCCGCGAACTGGAAGGTACTGCAAGAGGCCTTGCTGACGGGCTCATACGAGCCACAACCGGTGCTGGGGGTTGAAATCCCCAAGCCGTCTGGCGGGATGCGGCAACTCGGCATTCCGACGGTGGTGGATCGGCTGGTGCAGCAGGCTATCTTGCAAGTGCTCGAACCGCTTTTAGACCCAACCTTTTCCGACGCGAGTTTCGGGTTTCGTCCCGGACGCAGCGCTCATCAGGCGCTCCTACGCGCCCAGCAGTACGTGGGTGAGGAGGGGCGGTGCATCGTGGTGGATCTCGATCTGGAGAAGTTCTTCGACCGGGTGAACCACGACATCCTGATGACGCGGCTCGTGCGGCGCGTGACGGACAAACGGCTGCTCAAAATCGTGCGGCGCTTCTTAGAAGCGGGCATGATGAAGAACGGCGTCTGCGTCCGGCGCGAAGAGGGAACGCCCCAGGGCGGGCCGCTCTCGCCGCTGCTGGCAAACCTGCTTTTGGACGACCTCGACAAGGAGCTCGAAAGGCGGGGCCACCGCTTCTGCCGCTACGCGGACGACTGCAACATCTACGTCCGCACGAAGGTCGCGGGAGAGCGCGTGATGGCCTCGGTCACAAGGTTCCTTGAAGAGAAGCTCAAGCTACGCGTCAACCGGGAGAAAAGCGCCGTCGCCCACGTGGGCGAGCGCAAGTTCCTCGGCTACCGGATACTTACGGGAGGACAGCTCACCGTCGCCCCGAAAAGCTGGGAGCGGATGAAGGAACGCGTACGCGCCATCACGCGGAGAAACCGCGGCGTCTCGGCGAAGCGCGTTATCTCGGAACTCAACTCATTCCTGATGGGCTGGATCACGTACTTCCATCTCGCGGAGTGCAAGAATCGGCTCGAAGGAATAGACGAGTGGGTGAGGCGCAAAGTACGGTGCTACCGGCTGAAACAACTCAAGCGGCGGAGTGCGATGATCAGGTACTTCACCGCGCGGGGTGTGAACCGGGACCTCGCCGTCACAACGGCCTCATCAGGAAAAGGATGGTGGAGACTGGCGGGTAGCCCGGCAGTCCACCGGGCCATGAGCAACGCCCGGCTTGCAAAAGCGGGATTGCGCAGCCTGACCGAAAGGTACTTGATGCTCAGAGGAAACGAAACCGCCGGATGCGACATCGCACGTCCGGTGGTGTGAGAGGGAGGACGGGGCAACCCGTCCCCCTACTCGATTTGGAGCGGGCACGGGACTTGTAAGCGGTTACTGCCATGGGTTGCATCGTCTGAAATGCGCCAGAAAGTCCCCAAAGGAGCAGCAGAAAATGGTCTTTTCCGAGCAGCAGATGAGGGAGTATCGTGAAATCGGTTACACGACGGTCCGGGATTTCTTCACGAAGCGGGAGGTGGAGGCGCTGCGGGCAGAGCTTGAGCGGTTTAAGGACGAGGGGCTGCTGCATAATGTGTCGACGGATGGGGATGGCAAGACGCACAGCAAGACGGCGGCGAACCTACAGGTGATTCCGCTTTTCGACAAGAGCATGCTGTATCGGGCGCTGCCGTTTCATCCAAAGGTGGTATCTGCGATCACGGAGCTGGTGGGGGAGCCGGCGATGTTGCACCTGGATCAGATTTTCCTGAAGCCGGCGCAGCACGGGAAGGGGACGAGCTGGCACCAG
>JAVEWL010000098.1:0-11727 GCA_034004565.1 FCB group bacterium
CGTGCTGTCGGACGGCCTCGGGGGAGGGCCCGGCGAGGATATTCAGGTCGACGCCGCCCAGGCAGGCGATGCGGTCGCCGAAGCGCTGCTGGAAATCCTGGACGGGGAGGATGATGTCCTCGAAGGAATGCTTGCCGTCGATGCGGACATCGTCGATAAGGTCGTCCATGATGTCGATCAGATTCCCGCACGAATGCAGGAAGTAGGGGAGCCCTTTCTCGTGGGTCATGGCGGCGAACCGCTTGTGCCACGGAAGGAAATAGCGCCTGAGGTCGTCCGGCGAAATAAGCGTTCCCGTTTTGTAGCCCATGTCGTCGCCGGGGAAGATGACGGCGAGGTTGGGCAGGTCAAGCAGGTGCCGGTAATAGCGCTCCATGAGCTCGCCGACGCGGTCCGCCACGGCCTTGACCAGGTCGGGTTGCTCGCACACGGCCATCCAAAGCCCTTCGATGGAAAAGAGAAACGACACGTGCTCAAATACGCCGCCCCCGTGTGACGTGATGAACCCCATACCTTCCGGGAGGTGGGTGCTCAGGTAGTCGAGGTTGAAGAAGTCGATGTCCTCGAAGCGCGGCCACGGGAAACGCTCGAAGTCTTCCCAGGACGCAATGTGGCCCTGGTGCTCGTCTGCCCAGGATCGCATCTTCTCCGAGCCGACCACGGGATCCTTGGCGGAAATATGGAAGCCCGGGAACGCGTAGCCCTGCTCGTACCGAACAAAGTCATACCCCATCCCGTGCCACAGCGCGATGAAGTTGTCGAGGAAGGCCGCGCGGGACGGGTGATCATCTCCGTAGGGCACCCATTCGCGCCCAAGCAGACCCGTGACCACGGGACGATAAACGTGCTCGTCGACAATGTATTCCACGAGCGGCGGACGGTTCGTCTTCTTGCGTCCGAGCAGCACGTCCACGAAGCGGTTCACATCGGGCTGCGGATTCCGGAGCGGCAGGTGCTTCCATTCCATGAGACCAGATCCTTTAGCACTCGAAAACGACGGTCTTGTTCTTATAGCGGATGACGCGATGCTCGATATGCGCCTGGATGGCGTTCACGAGCGCGATCTTCTCGAGGTTCTTGCCCTTGCGCTTGAGGTCGTCCGGGTTATCCCGGTGCGACACGTGCGTTACGAGCTGCTCGATGATGGGCCCTTCGTCGAGATCGAGGGTGACGTAGTGGGCCGTGGCGCCGATGAGCTTGACGCCGCGCTCGTAGGCCTGCCGGTAGGGGTTGGCCCCTTTGAACGACGGCAGGAAACTGTGGTGGATGTTGATGATGTCCTTTGTATAGCCGTTCATGAAGGATTCGGTAAGAATCTGCATGTAGCGCGCAAGGACAAGAAAGTCCGTGCGATCGCCGATGAGACGGAGCATTTCGTGCTCGGCTTCCGTCTTGCCGCCGGGCTGCACCGGGACGCAATGAAACGGGATGCCGTAGCCTTCGACAAGGTCGGCGAGGTCGGCGTGGTTGCTCATGACAAAGGGAATCTCGACGTGAAGATCCCCGCTGCGAAGGCGGTACAGCACCTCGAACAGGCAGTGGTCATACCGCGAGACGAGAATGCCCATGCGGAGAGGACGGCTGGCGTAGTGGATTTCCCAAGTGGCTTCCAGGTCCTTGGCGATGGGGGCGAAGGCGCTTTCGAGGGTTTCCTTCGACAGGCGTCGCTCGTCGAAATCGAATTCGACCCGCATGAAGAAGCGTCCGCCCTCGGGATCGGTGCTGTACTGGTCGGAATGGATGATGTTTCCGTCCACGCCGAACACGAAGTTCGAGATTTTCGCCACAATGCCCTTGTGATCGGGACACTGAATAAGAAGAACCGCCCTGTCCATGATGCCGCTGAGCCCCCTATGCCCGCCCGCTTACAAGAAACGTAACCACAGCGAAGCGTAAGGATAGCAAATGCCGCCCGGGCGATCATCCTCGCGGAATGGTCGAACGTCCCTTACCCTGCCCCCGATGTCTTGTGGCACCTCCAAGCCGGCGTCATGGCCTGGGGGTGTCTTCTTTTTGACAGGATAACAGGATTAGCAGGATCGACAGGATTGGGAAACCGCAAGATCACCACAAAGGCACCAAGACTCAAAGAACTGCAAGAGCTCTTGACAAGATTGACAGGATTGGGACGATGAAGAGATTCTCATGGCTCCCATGATTTCCATACTTCTAATGAGAGTTATGGGAGTCATGGGAAATATGGGAGGGATGAGGTGGAGCTCTTCATCTTCCCAGTCTTGTCAATCCTGTCAAAAGCTCTTGCAGTTCTTTGAGTCTTGGTGCCTTTGTGGTGATCTTGCGGTTTCCCAATCCGGAGGATCGTCGCAAGAAACTGCCGGCCTCTTCCGTAAACGAAGCCGCATGTGCTAGCATGGACCGGGTGGATTCGGGTAGCGTGGTTCATTCTATTACGGACAATTTCGCAGGCCAAGGCGGCGGTATGAGTGAGATTCATTTTGCAGTGCCGCGCCGCGGCGGGAGTTGGCGATGGAGTCGGTGAGCGGTACCCAGACGAGCCCGAAGCGGCGCGCCACTGTGCGCCATTACCGGCGGCCCGTGGAGCGTCCTTTTACCCGGGATGAGCGCGAGCGGGTCACGCTGCTCTTCGGCGGGCTTACGAAACGTCACGAGGTCTTGATCCAGGCGGCGGTCGAGGGCCTGGGATATACGGTGGCGATCCTGCCGACGCCGGGACGGCCCGACTATTGCGCCGGACGCGAGTATTGCAACAAGGGCCAGTGCAACCCTTCCTATTTTACCGTCGGGGCGTTGATCAACTACCTGAAGAACCTCCGCGACGAGCAGGGCTTGTCCGTCGAGAGCATCCTCGACAATTACGTGATGATTACGGCGGGGTCGTGCGGCCCGTGCCGCTTCGGCATGTACGAGTCGGAATACCGGCTCGGGCTGCGCAACAGCGGCTTCGACGGATTCCGCGTGATCCTCTTCGCGCAACGCGGGCTCAACCAATCGGGGCCCGACGCCGGACTCGAGTTCAACGTTCCCTTCTTCGTGGGCATCATTAACTCGGTGCTGATTGGCGATCTGCTGAACGAGGTGGCGTGTCACATCCGACCCTACGAGGTTGTGCCGGGCCAGACCGAGCGCGTCATGCGGCAGGTTGTGGAACGGTTGCAGGATGTGCTGCGAGTCAAGCCCGGCCAGCCGCCGCGAGAACGCTTGCTGACGACCCTCCTCGGTATCCTGCTGCCTCGATACACCCGCGAGGATAGAGGCCGGTTCGTCGAGCAACTCATTGGCCGCGAGTACGTGGAGGCGCTCAAGGACTGCGCGCGGATCATCGACGAGGGCATCGAGGTCGATTACACCCGTCCAAAGCCGGTCTGCAAAATTATCGGCGAGTTCTGGGCGCAAACGACCGAAGGCGACGGCAATTTCCGGATGTTTTCCTTCCTGGAATCACAGGGCGCCGAGATTCGCACCGAGCCGATCATGAGTTGGGCGGATTACGTCATCGGACAGGAACGGGCAAGACTGAAGGATCGGCGCGGCCTCGACGAGAGCGGCAACGTCCCCAGGGGACTCGCGGGAAAGATGAGCGCCGAAGTCCGGCGGCATTGGCAGCGAAGCCGTATGCGGTTCGCGGCGATGGCGTTGCACCGTGAATTCGAACGCAACCGCGTGGCCCTGGGCGGAACCGCGCACGCGCTGCTCGACCAGGAAGAACTGCAGCGGCTTGCCGACCCCTATTACAACCGCAGGGCGACCGGTGGCGAGGGGCACCTCGAGGTGGCGAAAAATATCTACTACGCCCAGCACAAGCTCGCCCATATGGTACTGAGTCTGAAACCCTTCGGGTGCCTGCCCTCGACGCAGTCCGACGGCGTGCAGGCCGCAGTGACGGCACGCTTTCCCGACACTATCTTCGTGCCCATCGAAACTTCGGGCGAGAACGAGATCGGCGCGTACAGCCGTGTGCAGATGGCACTTGGCGAGGCCAAAGGCAAATGCCGCGAAGAATTCGCCGCCTGCGTGGCCGAGACGGGCTACACCCTGGAAAACATCCACGCGTTCTGCGCCGAGCACCGGGAGCTGCGACGACCCCTGCAAGACGTGCCTTTCCGCAAAGGCGTGGCGGGACGCGCGGCGAACTTCGTAGCCCACGTCGGACGCCTGATGGACGCCGACCCGGGGTGGTCACGGCGGAAGGTGCGGCGTTGATCAGTGTGCAGCGAGACAGGGTAGTGCACTGGACTTGCCCCCCCTACCCCCCCGCAGGCGGGGGGGACCGCTCTAATACCGTTGACGCCGCTCCGTCTTGTCCCCCCCGCCTGCGGGGGGGTAGGGGGGGTAAAACGCGCCCGGCGCGGATGACTCGCCAGTGGGACGCGGGCCATGTTTAGCCACACCGCTAAATTCTCCGGCACCTCCACCCATCCCCAAGGCCTTCTCGTCGGCCTCGACGTCGGCAGCACTACCGTCAAAGCCGTGGTCGTCGATCCGGCCACGGAAGAAGTCGTCTGGCGCGACTACCGCCGCCACGAAACCCGCCAACCCGAAATCTGCCTCGACTTTCTCAACCGGATCTCGGCATCGTTTCCAGGCGTGCCGAAATCGGCCTTCCGCATCTTCGCAACGGGCTCCGGCGGCGCAAGCATGGCCGAGCTCATCGGCGCACGCTTCGTGCAAGAGGTGAACGCAGTCTCCCTCGCGGTCGAGCGCCTCCATCCCGAGGTCGAGAGCGTGGTGGAACTTGGCGGACAGGACGCGAAGATCATCGTCTTCAAGACCGACCCAACTTCCGGGCGTCGCCAGAAGATTGCCACAATGAACGACAAGTGCGCAGGGGGAACCGGCGCGGTTATCGACAAGATCGCCGCGAAATTGAAGATTCCCGCCGAGCGCATTTCCGAAATGCGCTACGACGGCGTCACCATTCATCCAGTTGCGGGGAAGTGCGGCGTATTCGCGGAGACCGACATCAACGGCCTGCAGAAGCAGGGCGTTCCGGCGGAGGAATTGATCGCTTCGCTGTTCGATGCGCTGGTGCTGCAAAACCTGTCGGTCCTCACGCGCGGCAATACGCTGCGGCCGACAGTGCTGCTGCTCGGCGGACCGAACGCGTTCGTGAAGGGGTTGCAGGAATGTTGGCGCAAGCACATACCCGGGCTGTGGGCCGAACGTGACGTTCCCCTGCCGGAAGGACGCGGGGTGAAGGACCTCGTGGTCGTGCCGGAAAATGCGCACTACTACGGGGCGCTCGGTGCGGCGGAGTTCGGCCGCATCGACATTCAGGACAACCCCAACCAGGGCGTGTATGCCGGGCCTGAAGCGTTGCGCCGGCACGTGGCCGGCGAGCACCGTCCCGGCGGCATACCCGGTCTGGTGCGGAATGCGGCAGAGCGAGAAGCATTCGAAAGGGCAGTGGCTCGTCCTCCGTGGAATCCGCCCAAGTTCACCGCCGGCGAAGAAGTCGACGTGTACATCGGCCTGGACGGCGGCTCGACCAGCACCAAGGCGGTCCTCATCGACGAGGACTGCCGCGTGTTGGCGAAGGCGTATCGTCTGTCGCAGGGCAACCCCATCGAAGACACGATTGATCTCTTCGCGGATCTGCGGCGGCAGATCGAATCTCAGGGCGCGCGCATCCGCGTGCTCGGCGTTGGCACCACCGGTTACGCGAAGGACATGCTGAAGGACGTGCTCAAGGCGGACGTGGCCCTGGTCGAGACCGTCGCCCATACACAGAGCGGGCTTCATTACTATCCGCACGCCGACGTAATCTGCGACGTGGGCGGTCAGGACATCAAGCTCATCTTCCTGAAAGCCGGCGCGGTGAAGGATTTTCGCCTGAACACCCAGTGCTCGGCGGGGAATGGTTACTTCCTCCAGGCGACGGCGTGCGAGTTCGGGTACGCGGTCGAAGAGTATGCCGAGAAGGCGTTCACCGCCGACGCCATGCCGGAGTTCGGCTACGGCTGCGCGGTGTTCATGCAGTCCGATATCGTGGATTTTCAGCGGCAGGGCTGGCGGCCAAACGAGATCCTCGCGGGGCTTGCGGCGGTGCTGCCGAAGAACATCTGGCTCTACGTGGCGCAGGCGCCCAACCTCGCGCAACTGGGGCGCACGTTTATCCTGCAGGGCGGCACCCAGCGCAACCTGGCGGCCGTAAAAGCGCAGATGGATTTTATTCGTTCGCGCTTTGCGGGCACGGGCGTCGAGCCGGAACTCGTCGTGCACGAACACTGCGGCGAATCAGGCGCGATCGGGTGCGCCTTCGAGGCGCGCCGGCTGCGAAGGGAAGAAGGCCGGGAAACGTCGTTCATCGGACTCGATGCGGTGGCGTCTATTCGATACCACACGACGCGCGACGAGACCACGCGCTGCAATTTCTGCAAAAATGGCTGCCTGCGCACATTCATCGACGTTTCCACGGACGAGGAACAGCGCACGCTAATCGTCGCCTCGTGCGAGAAGGGGGCCGTCGAGCGGCTCGAAGACATGCGCGAGATCAAACGCAAGGTCGATGCCGCGAAGAAGGCGAACCCGAACCTCTCTGAATGGGCCGCGCGCGAGGCGTTCAAGCCGGTGTCGGTCGAGCCGGTGACGAACGGGCGGAGACGGTGGCCGTGGCGCAAGGTTTCGATCGACCGGACGACATTGCGCATCGGAATGCCGCGCGTGATGAACCTCTATGCGCATGCGCCGTTCTTCACAGGCTATTTCCAGAGCCTGGGCGTGCCGTCCGACAACATCGTGTGGTCGGACGTGACGAGCGACTCGCTGTATCGCGACGGCGCGCGCCGGGGCAGCATTGACCCGTGTTTTCCCAGCAAGTTGGGCATCCCGCACATTCACAACCTGCTCCATGCAAAACATACGGTGCGAAAGCCGCTGACGCACATCTTCTTCCCGATGGTGGACGCCTTTCCCACCTGGCTCGTCGGCGCGCAGGGGAGCAGGGCATGCCCCGCGGGGGTGGGGACGATCGAGGCCACGCACGCGGCGTTCGTGAAGGAGACGGACGTCTTTCTGGAGCGGGGGATCGTCTTCAAGAAGACTTTCCTGAACCTCGACCGGCCGGGCCTCTGCGGTCGGCAAATGTACGAAGACTGGAAAGCCGACCTTGGCATATCCGAGGAGGAATCGCGGCGGGCGGTCGAGCAGGGTCTGCATGCGCTGGCCGCCTATGAAGCGGAACAGCGGCGGCGGGGACGCGCGGTGCTCGATGAACTGGAGCGGGAGGGGCGTCTGGGCATCGTGCTGCTCGCGCGTCCCTATCACAACGATCCCGGCGTCAACCACGGCATTCCCGAGGAGTTTCAGGAGCGGGGATATCCGGTGCTGACGCTGGATTCGTTGCCTATGGACGACGACTTCCTCGACGCGTTATTTGGCGAAGAGGTGCGTGCGGGCGAAGTCTCGCATGCCCTCTCCATCGACGATGTCTGGAAGAACGCCTTCTCGGAACACTCCTCACGCAAGATCTGGGGAGCAAAATGCGTGGCGCGGCACCCGAACCTGGTTGCGCTCGAACTGTCGAGTTTCAAGTGCGGCCACGATTCGCCCGTCTATGCCGCCATCGAAGAGATCATCGAAAGTGCGGGCCTGCCTCATTTCAGCTTCAAGGATATCGACGAGAATCGGCCGCGCGGATCGATCAAGATCCGCGTCGAGACCATTGTCCATTTTCTGAAGCGATATCAAGAAACGTTGCCGGGCGCGGCAATTGTTAATGATGAGGTCTGAATAAGAACGCGGCAGGGCGGAAGGCGCCGCTGCAAGGGAGTCTTTGGCAAGTGCCGCAGACTCCCGTGTCGAACGTTACAACACCCACTCTTATCCTTCCGGCTCTGCCGCATATATCGGACGTAAGGCGGTCAAAGTCAACGCGTTTTCATGACTTGTCGACCGTAAGTGACGGTTTCCCTGGCCAAATCGCTGATCTTTACTTCTTTGTCCGGGAGGTTAAGCGTGGTCTGATAGGTATCGTTGAGGGGGCCTATCCAGGATTCGGGGATGGCGCCGGCGCCGTTCATCGCGCCGAGGATGGCGGCGACGGTTCCGGCGTTGCAGTCGTTGTCGTAGCCGAGCATTACGGCGAGGTTGACGCTTTTGCTGAAGTCGCCTTCGCCGTAGAGCATTGCGAGCACAATGGCCGCGCCGTTCACGTCGGCATACACCCACTTGATGTCGGCCCAGAGGTAAGGGGCCTGATTCGTGTTGTAACGGGCGTCGGCGAAGGGAGCGTCGCGTTTGCCGTTGGGTAGGAAGCCCCACTTCTTGTCGAGTTCCTTCCACGCATCCTGCCAGTCGGGGTTGGCGTCGTGATAGGCGATGGCGTCCCGGATGGCCTGGGCATACGCGCTGTCCGCGGGGATAACCTGGAGCGCGCCTTCAATAATCTTGCGCGGATCCTTTTCGACGAAGGCCAGGCTTACGGCGGCGGCAATGTACTGCTCGCCGTAGATGCCGTTGCCGGTGTGGGTGATGGATGCGTCGCGGGTGGCGTATTCGGCGGCGACCGTGGGCATGCCGGGGGCGATCATGCCCCAGATGTCGCCGCGCATCTGCGCGCCGATCATTTCCTGATATGGGTTGTCCACGACGGCCGATTCAGGTGGCCAGATGCCCTTGCGGAAATTCTCGAGCGCAATCAATTCCGCGGTGCACGCGCCGGGCACGTACTTGACCCACATCTCGGCCAGGTCTTTCGGCGTGAAGTCAACGCCACGTTCGCGCAGGGTCAGGAACGACGTAAGCATGAGGTCGGAATCGTCGTTCGGCGGCGAACACGTGAAATTGCCGGCGAGGAAGCCCTTGTGCGGGGTGTCGAAATTCGGGGGCATGTAACCGTTGAGGGGGTAAGAATTGACTGCTGTGGCCCGGCGTTCGATTTCTTCCTTGCCGAAGCCTTCCGTGGGTTGTCCCGCGATCAGGCCGATGAGCTTGCCGGACCAGGCGCCGTTCACCTTGTCGGTGTAGGTGGCCTGATCCTTCGTAAGCTTGATTCCTTCGTGCCTCCACGCTGAATTCTGACGCGTGGCGCAGCCGCTGGAGACCAACACAACGCCCAGGCCGACAGCCAACAGACCCCATTGTCTCATGCTCATCCGAATCACACCTTTCCTTGCCTAAGGCCATTCTTGTCCTACGTCTGCCGCGGCTTGCCGGCGACGCCCCGAGGGAACCGGGATTATACGCAAGTGGCGAGGGCAAATCAGGTTTGCATGTACGCGCTTATTGAACTTCGACGAGGATCTCGTTGTGGCGCATGAAAGGGGGAGTCCAAGGCGGGTTGTACTGCGCGACGGTGGGGGAGCCAAGCGTGGTGATGCCGTCCTTCTTCAGCGATTCGAGAAGCTCTTTGGTCTTCTCCTCGGCTTTGCTTTCCGGCGCGTAGCCTTTGAACGACAACGCGGCGAATTTCTTCTCGGGGATTTCGCGGAGGGTGACTTCGGAGTTGTTGGGCTTTGGAAGTGTTTCCAGGGTGTAGGAACTGGGCATTACGAAGGCCACGGTATAGGTGTCCGCTTCGCCGGCTTTTTCGTGCAGGACGGGGGCGGTCATGGCGATCTTTTCGGAGGCGGGCTGCTTTTCCTGCAGGACGGGGGCCGTCATTGCAATCTTTCCGGAAGCGGTGTTGTTGCCAAAGATGTAGTCGGCGATCTTGCGAAAACCCTGGTTGACAGACTCCTTGTAGGACCCTGTGACCTTTACTTCCGCCACGATGTGGGCTGCGTACTGCCGGATTTCATAACCCTTCGCTTCAGTCACCACGTCGTACTTTGGCGTTTCAATATTTCGAGTAGGCACGTAACCCACTGCAACCCATACTCCCATAAGAACCGCCAGGATTCCGCCAATACTCATTGCCAACACCTTCATTTATCGCGTTCCCTCATGCAAGGAAACGTCAGCGGGCTCCGGAGGATTCCCGGCTCAGAGCGGCGGAGCCTTGGGTTTGACCTCTCCGGCTCTGGCGGCTATGCCATTCAGCATTCCCGCGAATACAAACTGATGTACCGGATACAGGGCGTACCAGTATAGGAGTCCGGTCAATCCGACGGGGTCGTACAACGCCGTCTGAGAAACACGGGAGCCTTCGCCGTCCGGCTCGACGTCAAACTGGAGCCACGCGCGACCGGGAAGCCGCATTTCCGCCGCCAGCACCAACCGGTGCGGCGGGTCGAAGGCTTCCACGCGCCAGCAGTCGACGACGTCGCCCAAACGAAGTTGCTCGGGGTCGCGCCGGCCTCGGTGCATGCCCACGCCGCCCACCACCCAGTCGAGCAGGCCGCGCGCCTGCCAAAGCCGGTTTCCGTAGTACCACCCCGTCTGTCCGCCAATACGTTGAATGACCGCGAATACGGCTTCGGGAGACGCGTCGGTTCGAATGCGACGCGTATCCACGAGCCGATTGCCAAACGCAACGCCACCCCAGGCGCGTTTCTTGGTCGTGGAAGACGCATCGGTCCAACGCGTCTGGGCGAACTGCCGATCTTCGTTGTGGAGAGCCTGCACGATTGCGTCGTGTACGCCCAGGGGACGTATGGAGAAGTCGTTCAGGGCCTCGGTGTGGTGCACCACGCTGGGCGTTGTGATGCTCTCGACCAGCTTGCGGCCGATGGACGCGAATACGGGGGTCACCAGGCCAAGCCAGAGACTGGACAGCCAGGGCGTGATGACCGGTACGCGGACAAAGACACGGCGCAGTCCCATCACCCGGCCGTACTCTTTCATGAGGTCGATGTAGGACATCTGTTCGGCGCCGCCAATCTCGTAGATGCGGTTGGAGCTCGGCGGCAGGTCGAGCGCGGCCGCGAGATAGGCGAGGACATCCTGGATGGCGATGGGCTGCGCCTTTACGGAAACCCAACGCGGGGTGATCATGATCGGCAGGCGCTGAACCAGGGCGCGAATGAGTTCGAAGGACAGGCTGCCGCTGCCGATGACAATCGAAGCCCGAAACTCGATGGTTTCGATACCCGAGGCGCGCAAAACTTCGCCCACCCGCAGGCGGCTGCGCATATGCGAAGACGGCGGCGCCTTGTCGTCGCAGAGGCCGCCGAGGTAGACGATTCGACGGACGCCCGCGCTCCGGGCCGCCTCCGCGAAGTGTTGCGCCGTGCGTTCTTCCTCCGCCTCGAAATCGCCCTCGCTTCCCAGGGAATGGACGAGATAGTACGCGACATCGATTCCTTCGAAGACGGGAGGGAGCGATTCGGGGTTCGATAAGTCCCCCTCGACCACCTCCGTATCCGGCTTTACGCGGCCCCGGAGCACTTCAGGCCTTCGGGCAAGGCAGCGCACGCTTTCCCCTTGGTCTTCGAGCACGGAGATCAACCGTCCTCCGACGTATCCCGTAGCGCCGGTAATCAGTGTTCTTCGGGTAGGTGTGGGTTTCATGGCTCCATTGTACAACGGATGACCAGTCGTAGCTCCCCTTTCCAAGAACGTCTAACAAATCGGAGCCAGCAAGGCTTTTCGTAACGCTGACCTCCAGGTCGGTCTTGAAAACAAAGGGCCGACCGCAGGGAGGCCTTCTTCTTCTGCTGCGCCCTGAAAGGGCGCCATGTGAATATCCGGCGGTGACGGCAGGCCCCCCGGATCTCCGCACGCCTCCCCCCGTCATTGCGAGGAGAGGTCGCAGACCTCGACGAAGCAATCCCGGGACCAAGCAGGGGAGGCCTTCACCCCTCGAGTCATTGCGAGCGCAGCGAAGCAACCTCTTGAGGAATAGCCGAGGGTTCAAGAGATTGCCGC
>JAVEWL010000882.1:0-2591 GCA_034004565.1 FCB group bacterium
CGGACGGGTGTTGCGATTGTGGCGGGGGTGCTGCTGACGGTGGGGGCTTTGGCGGTCGAACCGGAGGCATTGGGGGCCGCCGCGCCGGGGTGGACGGCCGAGGTGGTTGCCGAGGTTGACCAGAGCTATGCGGGGTGGGACGTCGAGATTGGCGACGCCGACAACGACGGGAAGAACGAAATCCTGACGACGGGGTGTCCGGACAGCCGGTTGTATTTGTTCGAGCGGGACGGCGACGGCTGGGCCACGCGTGTGCTGGCGGAGAACTTGGCCGAGCAGAAGCCGGGAATGGGACTGACCGTGAAGGTGGTCGACCTGGACCACAACGGGAAGAACGAGGTGCTGGTCGGGACGGGCGAAGAGAAGGGCGGGACGGCGTTTCTCTACTTGCTGGAGACGGACGGGGAGCGCGTTACGCGAAAGGTGGTGTCGCGTCCCGAGGACTGCAACAAGAGCAGCTTCACGCACAACTTCGCAATGCACGATCTCGACAAGGACGGTGTAGACGAGGTGATCTCGGCGTATTGCGGGTATGGCGAGATCATTCGCTACGATTTCGATGCCGCCTTGGAGAAGGTCGACGCGCGGAAGATTCATAACCTGTCGGGCTCGGGCGAGGAAGCGTTGCTGGCCGACGTGGACAACGACGGCGCGCTCGAGTTTATCACTGCGAACGGGTTCCGCGCGGGCCAGGCGCGGGCGGAGATCTTCGAGTTCGACGCACAGGGCGAGATTGTACTGCCGCCGCGCCTGATAATCGACGGGGTGGATGAAAAGGGATGCTTCTACACGTCGATGATGGCTGGGGACCTGAACAACGACGGCAAGAACGAGTTGGTGGTCGGGTGGAAGCACGAGCAGGCGATCAACAAGACCACGCTGGTCGTCTATCGCGTCGGAGAACGGGCCGAACCGCTGGCCCTGCTCGACCGCGATACGCCCGATCTCGACATGGGCTATTTCGAGAAGATGATGGCGATTGCCGATGCCGACAACGACGGCAAGAACGAGCTCTACATTTCGACGCGGGGCGATGCGGCTTCGGAGAACATCACGAGCGATTGCCTGGGGCGGGTGTATCGGTATACGCTGGATAGCGAAGGGAAGGCCGGCAAGGAACTGCTGATGGACTTCGAGCGCGCACAGGGCGAATCGTCGTGGCTGGCCGTAGGTGATGCGGACAACGATGGGAAGAATGAGATAGTGTTGGCCACGGGCGTTGGGGACCGTACCCGGGCGGGAAAATCATATGTGGTTATCCTGAGGAAACAGTAGAATCTTCGATTGTCGCTTTCGGATTTTCGATTGTAAGAAATGCGAGAGGGCTAGCGGAGCCCTTCTCAAAATCGGCAACACTCCAGCCGAATACCGGAGAGTTTTGGTCCGTGTGGCACCTTCAAGCCACGCGGCTTGTATGTGCCACCCGGACAAAATCCATCCGGCAGACGGCTGAAGTGTTGTACGAAATCCAAAGTCCTGCCGGTTCACATCAAAGGCAGGGCGAGCGGCTCGCGAATCGCCTCTTCGCCGGCCAGGGATTCCTCCGCAAGCCGACGCTTGGCCTCGATGACGAGTTGGACCGCCTCGGCCAAGTTCTTGCCCGCCTCGTCGAGGATTTCTCCCTGCGTATTGGCGCCGGGAAGCTCCTCGACAAACGCCGCGTAACCCTGTGGGGATTTCATGTGGATGACTGAAAATTGCACGGCCGCCTCCAACGGAAACCATACCGCCTGCGGACGCGGCGCGATGCAATATAGCAGCCCGAATCCACGACAGCCGTCCAGTAACATGATCACGCATCGTGGCCCCAGCAGTTGACAAGAATGACAGGTCCGGCGTTTCCATTCTCAAATGCTGCTCAGGTATGCTGTGCGCTCGTGGCACAGGATATGGGGGCGCTTGAATTCCGCATATGTGTTTTCAGTAAGTGGTCTGTCGCATAGGGCACCTCATATCCGTGGCCGGTGAAAAGGCTTTAAGGGGAACCTTTGACAACCGTGGTGATACTGAGGAGCCAAATGGCAAACAAGGAAGCCACAGCCCGCATCAAGATCAATAAGCTGCTCGAAGCGGCAGGCTGGCGCTTCTTTCCGGATGGGAAGGCCTACGCCAACATCCGCCTGGAGCCCAGCGTGACGCTCAAATCGTCCGATTTGGACGCGCTGGGCGAGAACTTCGAGAAGACCGGCAAGGGCTTCATCGACTTCCTGCTGCTGGATGCCAAGGGCTTTCCGCTGATTGTCCTCGAGGCCAAATCGGAGGACAAGAACCCGCTTGTCGGCAAGGAACAGGCCCGAAAATACGCCAAGTCCCAAAACTGCCGCTTCGTGCTCCTCTCGAACGGCAACCTGCACTATTTCTGGGACCTCGAACGCGGCAATCCCTACATCATCACCACATTCCCCACGCCGGGTTCCGTGACCGATTACCACCAGACGACACCCAACCCGCAACGCCTTATCGACGATCCGGTCAACGACGACTACATCGTCCTGACCCAGCGCCCGAACTACCAATCCGAAGCGGCGTGGCGCAACGAGGCGGAGCGCCCCGGCTATATTCAGGCCAACAAGCTTCGCTTCCTGCGCCCC
>JAVEWL010000099.1:0-11706 GCA_034004565.1 FCB group bacterium
CGTGGTTGCAGTTCTTTGAGTCTTTGTGGCTTTGTGGTGATCTTTATCTTCCGGGCCAGTTTGTGATGGCTTCGACTAGGGAGGGGATGTCGTGGGTGGGGGGTTCGATGGCGATGGGGATGCCGAGGTCTTCGGCGGTTTTTCGGGTGATGGGGCCGATGGCGGCGAAGGCGGTGGTTTGGGCGAGGGTGTGGAGGCGGTCGGGGCCTACCATCTCGCAGAAGTTCTGGACCGTTGACGAGCTGGTGAAGGTGATGAGCTCGGGGTTGTATTTTACGAGGGCATCGGCGAGTTCGTTGGAGGACTCGGGGCGCATGGTGCGGTAGGCGACGAGTTCTTTCACTTCGGCGCCGCGTTTGCGCAGCTCGACGGGGAGGAAGCTTCGGGCGATGTCGGCGCGTGGGAGCAGGAAGCGTTTGCCTTCGAGGGGGCCTTCGGCTTTGACGAGGGCATCCAGGAGATCTTCGGCGACGTATTTCTCTGGGATGAGGTCGACACGCAGGAAACGTTTGCGGATGGCCTCGGCGGTGGCGGTGCCGATGGCGCAGAGTTTCACGCCGGCAAGGTCGCGGCCGTCCTGGCCTAGGGCTTCCATGCGGTCGAAGAGCATGTCGGCGCCGTTGACGCTGGTGACGATGACCCAGTCGTAGTCGCCGACATAGCCGAAGGGCTCGGGTTCGTCGGGCGGGGCGATCTGGATCGTGGGGAATTCGAAGATGTCGGCGCCGAGCGCGGCGAGGCGCTTGACGAGATCGCTGGCCTGGGCCTTGGCGCGCGTGACGACGATGCGGCGTCCGAACAGCGGGCGGCTTTCGAACCAGCTTATTTGATCGTGGAGGGAAACGACGTCGCCGACGACGGTAATGGACGGCGGCTGGACTTTTTCGGCCTCGCAGCGTTCGACGATGTTGGCAAGGGTTCCGACGACGGTGCGCTGCTTGGGGTAGGTGCCCCATTCGATGACGGCCACGGGGGTTTCGGGCGCGCGGCCGAGTTCGATGAGGCGGGCCGCGACGCGGGCGAGGCCTTTGACGGCCATATAAAGGACGAGGGTGCCGTTTGTGACGGTGCGCAGGGGATCGGGGATGCCCTGGGGACTGTCGGGGTCGCCGTGGGCGGTGATGAAGGCCACGCCGGCGGAGACGTTGCGGTGGGTGACGGGTATGCCCGCGTAGGCCGGTACGGCGATGCCGGCCGTGACGCCGGGGACGACTTCGAAGGGGATGCCGTGCTGCGCGAGGAGGAGTGCCTCTTCCCCACCCCGGCCGAATACGAAGGGGTCGCCGCCTTTGAGCCGCACGACGCGCGAGTAACGGCCGGACATCTCGACGAGGAGGCGGTTGATCTCTTCCTGGAGGAGCGTGTGGCGGTCGGTGGTCTTGCCGACGAACACCTTCTCCGCGTGCGGCGGACAGAATTCGAGGAGCGCCTCGTTCGCGAGGTAGTCGTAGATGACGACGTCGGCGTGTTCGAGGCACTCGCGTCCGCGCAGGGTCAACAGTCCCGGGTCACCGGGGCCCGCGCCGACGAGATAGACTTTTCCCTGGACGCGACTCATCGGATGGCCGCGATGATTTCGGCCGCTCCCTGCCGCAGGAGCTCGTCGGCGGCCCATTGGCCCAGGTCTTCCGGTTTCGCGGCGGGGGCCTCGATCTGTGTTTTGAGGAGCTTCATGCCGTCGAGGCTGGCGACGATGGCGGTGAGCACCATCATGTCGCCGTTCACGCGACCGAGCGCGCCGACGGGGACCTGGCAGCCGCCTTCGAGGACGGCGAGCAATGTGCGTTCGGCGCGGGTCTCGAGATCGGCGTTGTGGTCCGAGAGGCGCTGAAGCAGAGCCTTCAATTCATCGTCGTCCTCGCGGATCTCGATGCCGAGCGCGCCCTGGCCGACGGCGGAGACCATGACCTCCGGTTCGATGACCTGGCGGATGACGTCGGCGTGGCCGAGGCGGTGGAGGCCCGCGCTGGCCATGATACCGGCGTTGGGCGAATCTTCTCTGATCTTGCGCACGCGCGTGTCGACATTGCCGCGCAGGTCGATAATGTTGAGATCGGGGCGCACGGCGCGGAGTTGCGCGGCGCGGCGCAGGCTCGATGTGCCTACGGTCGTGTCCGGCGGAAGCGCTTCGAGCGAATCCCATTTGAAGCATACCAGCGCGTCTCGCGGATCCTCGCGCGGCGGGACGGCGCCGAGGGCGAGGCCGTCGGGGAGCGTCGTGGGGAGATCCTTGAGGCTGTGAACCGCGAGGTCGGCGCGTTTTTCGAGCATGGCCACCTCGAGTTCCTTGGTGAAGAGGCCCTTGCCGCCGATGCGGGCGAGGGGCGCGTCGAGGATGCGGTCGCCCTTGGTCGAGACGATCTCGATGTCGACGGTGAGGCCGGGCTCGAGGGCGCGCAGGCGATCCGCGACCCAGTTGGACTGGGTGAGGGCGAGTTGACTGCCGCGCGATACGATGACGATACGGTTTCTCATGGGGTTTCTTTCAGTCCGAATAAACGTTTCACCAAGTGTAACACCGTGTGCGGGTCGTGGTGACCCATTTCGCGCTTGAGCTGGCTCATGGGGCGCTGGAGGATCGTGTTCACGATGCGCTTGGACATGTACTCGATTTCTTCGCGTTGCTTGTCGGTAAGGTCCGGCATTGAGGAGAGCGTCTTCGCGAGTTCGCGTTCGCGGATGGTGTTGAGCTCCTGCGACATCTCGACGATGGTCGGTTCCGCTACGAGCGTGTGTACCCAATGCATGAACTGGGCCACACCCTCGTCGACGATCTCGATGCAGCGGTCGATTTCCTGGCGGCGCGCTTCCTTGTTCTGCTCGGCGACCTGCTGGAGGTCGTCCACGTCGTAGACGTAGACGTTGTCGAGATCGTTGACCGCGGGATCGACGTTGCGCGGGACGGCGATGTCGATAACGAACATCGGCTGCTGGGCGCGCTGTTTCAGGGCGTGGTGGAAGTGATCCGGGCGCAGGATGTAGCCGGGCGCGCCGGTGGACGCAACGACGATATCGGCTCGGTGCAGGTGGTCTTCCATGACGTCGAGCGCGATGGCTTCGCCGCCGTGCATATCGGCCAGTTCCTGTGCCTTCTCGACGCTGCGGTTGACCATGAGCAGGTTTCCGGCACCCTTCGAGACGAGGGTTTTCAGGGTAAGCTCGCCCATCTTCCCGGAGCCGACGATCATGACCGTCTTGCCTTCGAGGTTCATGAAAATGGAGACGGCGAGGTCGACGGCCACGGAGCCGATGGAGACTTTGCCTTCGCTGATGGCGGTGTGCGTGCGCACGCTCTTCGAGACCGAAAAAGCCTTCTGGAAGAGGGCGCTGATGATCTTGTCGGTGCTCTGTTCGGCCTGGGCGAGGAGGTAGGCGTCGTGGACCTGGCCGAGGACCTGGTTCTCCCCCACCACCATGCTGTCGAGACTGCACGCGACGCGGAACAGGTGGCCGACCGCCTCGTCTTCGGTGTATTCGTAGAGGTGATCGCGGAACTCGGTCTCCGGTATGCCGTGCCATTCGGAGAGGAACTTGCGCAGTTCGGCACAGAGCTCCAGGGGTTCGGTGGCGTAGCTCGCGTACAACTCGACGCGGTTGCAGGTGGACAGGATCACCGCCCCCACGCCGTCGAGCTGCTTGCGAAGGCGTTGCAGCGCATTCCGCGCCGCCTCGGGCGGGAAATGCAACCGCTCGCGAAGTTCGACGGGCCCGGTACGGTGATTCAGGCCTACAACGACGACACTCATTCGCCCATGCCCCAGAAATTGTAGTTGTTCAGTTGGCTCAGGCCGAGGATCAGGTGGGCGACGAGAAGCACGCCGAACCCGATGAAGACGAAATAGGCGAGCTTGGGTCCGCGCAGGCGGCCCAGGCGGCGTCCGTGGAACGCGGCGGAATAGAACGTGGCCATGAGAAGGGCCATGATGATTTTCGGGGCCATCCACCAATTCGGGCCGAGCAGTTCGCTTTCGACATAGGCCCAGATGAAACCGAGGATGAGTGTGATGGCGAAGAGGGGATAGCCGATCTTGATCAGGCGGAACAGGATGCGGTCGAGTTGCTCGAGCGACGGTAGTTTCTGGAAGAGGCCCAGGGTCTGGCGGTGCTTGAGGCGATTGGCCTGGAAGACATAGGCCACGCTGGTGACGCTGGCGACGAAGAACAGGGCGTAGGCGAGAAAGGCGAGGCCTACGTGGACCGTGAGGAACAGGCCCTGGAGTTCGCGGGGCTCGTCGCGCAGGTAAATGTGCGCCACGGTGGCGTTGAGCAACGCGATGAGGGCCACCGGGGGAAGGTAGAAGCTCAGCAGCGAACCCATGCGCTCCTGTTTCGCCACGATGACCATGACGATGGTGCTCAGCAGCACGAAAAGATTCAGGGAATCGGTGACGTTCGTGAGGGGAAGGCGTTCCCATGCGGTGATGCGCAGGGCGAAGGTGACGAGGATGAGCACGGCGCCGGCCAGGGCGATCCCGTACGCGGCTTTGAGGAGGCGATCCTCCTGCCGACGCAGGTAGGCCGCAGCCACGATCGCCGCGACGGCGTAGAAGGCCACGCCGGCGTAGAACGTGAAATAAATGGCGCCCATCATGATCGTTCGTCCCCCGTGGCCAGTCCCGCCACTCGTTCGGATACCCAGGCTTCGCGTTCGGCGGGCGTAGCGCGTTTGAAGCGCTCGTAACCCTCGCGAGACGCGAATTCGGCGGCTATCCGTTCCCGCACGGCACGGTCCGTCGCGCGCTCCCGCACGCGCTCCCGCACCCATCCTAGAAAACCCACGTAATCGGCATAATCTTCCGGGAAAAGATCTTCGAGATCACGGCGAAGGCGTTTGGCCAGGGCCGGGGCCTCGCCTGCAGTCGATATGGCGATGGCGAGGGGGCCTCGGTCCAGGACCGACGGTACGTGGAAGTCGCACAGGTCGGGCGCATCGACCACGTTGCAGAGGATGCCGTTCGCGCGGCAGGCTTCGGCCACGGCGCGATTGACGGCGGGGTCGTCGGTGGCCGCGACGGCGAGGAAGGCGCCGGCCATGTCGTTGGGCTCGAAGGGACGGTGACGGAGGACGGTGTTCTGCAGCGCTTCGAATTCGGGGAGGAATTTCGGGCTTACGACGGTCAGGCGCGCGCCGGCGGAAAGCATGGGAAGTGCCTTGCCGAGGGCGATTTTTCCGCCGCCGACTATGAGGCAGGGTCTGCCTTCGAGTTTTATGAAGATGGGATATGTCATTTGGGCCCGGCGCCTATGCCTTTCCTTAACAGTGGAAACAGCATACCGCATGGTTGGGATTGAAGCGAAATGGGCGGAGCCGGGGAGTAAAGATCACCACAAAGGCACGAAGACACAAAGAACCACGAAGACACAAAGAACAGCAAGAGAAAGGCAACCACGAATGGGACGAATGGAACGAATCTGAGCCGGGGTAGCCCGAACGCGGAGGACTGTCCCCAACGGAAAACGGGGACTGTTCCACTTTTGGCAAGCGTCCAACTTCCTGCGAAGCCCACGGCTTGCCTTGGCCCAAACAGTCAAACGGTCCCGCTGACCAAAAGTGGAAACTGTCCCTGCTTTCCGGGAAGGGAATGGGTCTTATGAGTCTTATAGGTCTTATGGGCACCTATTCCCGTTTTGGTCTATAGGGTTCATTTCGTTCATGGGGTCCATTGGTTTTGGCGGAAAGCGGGGACAGTTTCCACTTTTGATCGGTGGGGCTGATTGGCTGTATGGGCGGTTGCTGGGCTGTGGGCTTCGCAGGCAGTTGGACGCTTGCCAAAAGTGGAACAGTCCCCGTTTTCCGTTGGGGGCAGTTCTCCGCGTTTGGGCTACCCCCGCTCAGATTCGTTCCATTCGTCCCATTCGTGGTTGCATTTCCCGCTTTTCTTCGTGGTTCTTTGTGTCTTCGTGCCTTTGTGGTGATCTTCTGAATGAAAACACCCCCAAGTCATGAAGCCGACTTGGGGGTGCCACAAGAGTCGTTTGGGTTAGGCTTGGGCGGTGGGGGTGATGGGGTCCGCCTTGGGTGTTTCGGGGACGGGGGTCAGGGTGCCGTTCTCGGTGAATTTCACGAGGGTTTCGGGGAGTTCGATGCCGCCGATGTCTTTCATGACCTGGAGCATGGGCGGCAGGGTGCGGGCGAAACCTTGCAGGAAGTTTGAGGTGACGCTGGTGCCGTTGTTGGCGCCGTTTTCCCAGACGATGACCTTATCGAACTTGATGTTCGAGATGGCTTTCGCGGCGGTTTCGGCGAGGTTGTCGAGGTGCTCGAGCATGAGTAGCTTGAAGGCCTGGTCGGAGCCGCCGGCGGCTTTGATAATGGCGTGGAGGCCTTCGCCCTTCTTGGCGAGGATTTCGTATTGGCCTCGGGCCTCGGCTTCGAGCTTGGCGAAGATGGCGGACGCCTCGCCCTGAGCTTCGATGCGGCGGCGTTCGGCGTCGGCTTCGGCCTCGACGATGGTGCGGGCCTTGTCGGCCTTGGCGGGGGCTTCGACCTCGGCACGGCGCTCGGCTTCGACCTTCTCGGCCTCGGCCAATGCGGCACGGGCCAGTGCGTGGTTCTGGGCTTCGAGCACAGCGGCCTCGGCTTCGCGCTTGCGCGTCTCGCCCAACTGGTAGGCCTCGGCCTGCTTGACCTGGAGGGCGGCGGTGGAGGCGGCGACGCGCGCCTTGGCCTCGTTCTCGCCTTCGACGGCCAAGGCGTTGGCGCTGGACTGGCGCACGTTGAGTTGCGCGTTGGCGTCGGCGACGTGGGCCTGGGATTCGTTTTCGCCGGCGACGGCCTTGGCGTTGGCCTCGGCGATGGCGATACGCATCTTGCGCTCTTCTTCTTTGACTTGCGCGTCGCGGGCGTAGACGGCGGCCTGCTCGGCGACCTTCTGTTCGCGGTCGAGTTCGGCGATGCGGACGGCCTGATCACGCTCGGCCTCGCGCATGCCGATTTCGCGCATCTTGCTGGCGCTGGCGACTTGCACGACCTTTTCGCGGTCGGCTTCGGCCACGCGGACCTCGCCGAGCTTGACCTGCTCGGCCACGTCGCCGCGGGCCTGCTGGATGGCCTGCGAGGCGGCCTTTTGTCCGATAGCCTCGATGTAGCCTGAGGCGTCGGTGATATCGGTGATGTTCACGTTGATCAGCACGAGGCCGATCTTGCGCAACTCGGGTTCGACCGAGTTCTGGATGTTGGCGAGGAAGCTTTCGCGGTCGCGGTTGATGTCTTCGATGTGCATCATCGCGATGACCTGCCGGAGCTGCCCGAAGATGATGTCTTCGGCCTGCTTCTTGATCATGTGCGTGTCGAGGCCGAGCAAACGGATAGCGGCATTTTGCATGACTTCCGGCTCGGTGCCGATCGCGACGGTAAAGACGCTGGGCACGTTCACGCGGATGTTCTCGCTCGACAGCGCGTCCTTGAGCGGCACTTCGATCTGGATCGGTTCGAGGCTGAGGTAGGCGTAGTCCTGGATCAGCGGGATGACGAAGGAGGCGCCGCCGTGGATCGTGGTACAGGATTTGCCGCCGCCCACTTTGCCGTAGACCACGAGGACCCGGTTGCTCGGGCAGCGCTTGTAGCGCTTGGCGAGGAGCAACACGAATCCGGTGAATAGCACCAGTACGATAACGGCAAGCATTACCGCGAATGGGTTGGCCATGATGCTGTTAGGCATGAATCGGGGTCTCCTCCCTTACGCACTCCACTTCCACCGTGTTGGGGCCTACGATGCCCACAACAACCACGGGCACGCCCGTGGGTATGCTTTCCTTCGAGGTGGTGACGGCCTGGCATTCGACGGTACGGCTTTGCAGGTTGAGAAAAACCTTGCCTGCGCCCGCGTGGCCGGCGGGTACGGTGAGGTAGACCGTGCCCTGGTGTCCGACGGCGCGCTCGATGTGGACCGTGCCGTCGTCGCGCAGGCCCATCATGAATCGCATGACCCAGGCGACGGCGAAGAGGGCCACCGCTCCCGCGGCCAAGGCCATCAAGATGGTGGTGGCGTCGGACACGCCGGCGGTTTTCGCGGACAGGCCCGTGAGGCCGAAGATGGCCAGCGCGGCCGTGACGGTGCGGAAACTGAGTACGCTGAAGAAGTGAGAGCCTTCGCCGTGGTCGACGTGATCCGTGTCGACGTGGACGTCGCCTCCGAGGTCGTGGACCTCGCCGTCGAAGTCGTGGCCCATTCCGGTGAGGGTCATCACGAATTGCACGAGCACGATGACTGACCCCACGATGGCGCACACCATGAAGATCGCGGTCATAGATGCCATCTCCCCTGTCTGCCGTCGCAGAAACCGGACGCCGCAAACGCTGCACGCCTTGGGTCCTGGCGAACACGCAGCCAACACGAGTATCAGTGTAAACCATTTGCGGGGAAATTGGCAGTCGGTTGGGTCAACGCTCCGGGCGGTTTCGAGCGCGGAACAGAAGGAACCGTTTTGCGGCTCCGAGTATAGTAGGCAACGTCCGGCACAGACGCAGAATACGCAAAGGTTTGTTTTTTGGGGGGATTCTCGATGGCGGTGCTGCTATTTCGCGTGGTGCCGGGGTTGTTCTTTCTGTTGTACCTGATCCTGCTGGCGGTTCAGGGGGCGCGCTGGTCCGTTTGTGCTCGTATTCTAACTTGCTCGGGGTGGCGCGATCGCGTGGCGTGCGGACTGTTTGCGCTGGGGCACGTTCCGGCGGCGTTGTACTTCAGCGGCCGGACGCTGGATCCGTTCTATGTGCACGTTCCGGTGGTGCTGCGCATGGGCGGACTCGCGCTGTACATGCTGGGGATGGTGCTGCTGCTCTGGGCGTACGTGACGCTCGGCAGGAACTGGTCGCCGCTGCTTGAAATCCGGAAGGGACATACCCTCACCACGTTCGGGCCGTACCGCTACGTGCGGCATCCGATGTACATCGCGCTTGGGGGGATTGGACTCGGCATGCTGGTTTTGTCCGCGAATGCGCTGGTGGGGCCTGCCTTCCTTATTACGTACGTTTTCCGGGTCTTTCGTGTCGGCGCCGAAGAGGACATGCTCCGGGATCATTTCGGCGGTGACTTTCAGGCGTACGTGGGACGGACGGACCGTTTCGTTCCGCGCGTTGTGAGCAGGATCGCCGGGAGACGCTGGGCCCGCGCAACAGCGGCAATGGTATTGGCGGCCCTGCTCCTGGGTTGTGGAGCGATTGTACGAGCGGGTCTTTCGGACGAGATTCAGAAGGCGGATGTGGCGGTCGTGCTGGGGTGTCGTGTGTATACCAATGGCGAGCCCGGCCACTCGTTGAAATCCCGGCTCAACGCGACCGTTCGCCTGTACCGCCAGGGATGGTTTCCGGAGATTGTCGTGAGCGGTGGAATGGGCCGCAACAATCAGGATGAAGCGACCATCATGCGGCGCTACCTTGTCGCGCACGGCGTCCCGGCCGAGCGCATTCACACCGACAGCGAGGGCGTGAACACGCGCGCCACGGCCTTGCACGCGGCCGAGTTCCTGCGGCGGCGCGGCCTGAAGAGCGCCATGGTCATCACGCAGTTCTACCACGTGCCGCGTGCGCAGATGGCCTTGCGCGAGGCGGGCGTCAAGACCGTGTATGGCGCGCACGCACGGTATTTCTCGTGGCACGATGCCTATGCGGTTCCGCGCGAGTTGGCGGCGATTCTGTGGTACCGCCTGCGCGAGGCCGTGGCGTAGTGAGATGCGGGTTCAAGCGCAGAGGCACTTTTTTGCGGGCGGCAGGTTTCGTGAAATGCAGGGACTGCACGGACGAAAGAGTTGGCATGGCGCTTTGGGCTCCCCTCACCTTGCCCCTCTCCCCAGGGAGAGGGGACAAGACTCCAGCAGGTTGTAGCGAGAGGGTACACGCGTAGTCAGGTGACCTTCTCCCCCAACAGGCTTTCTTGCCTTTGGGAGAGGGTATTTGTAGAGGGCCTATTGTTTTGTTGGGTGAAGTTCCCGGACGTTTACCCTGTTGGGGTCGGGCAGGGGATCGTTGCCGAGGGGGATCACGGGACGGGCGTCGGGCGCCTGCTGGATGTGGTACCGCTGCTTGCCGTCCGGTCCCACGGCACCTGTGGCGTAGACGGGGGTGACGTAGGGGCTTTTTGCGATGTTCTTGTCCTGCACTTGTATGCGAAGGTCGTTGGTCTTCATTCCCTTCGGAACGACGATGATGCCTTCGGCGTAAATGGGGCTGGACATGGCGGCCACCTTCACGCTGCCATAGGGCGAGCCGGGTTCGGCGGGTTCGACGACGCGCATGCGATAGACGGAATAGGCTTCGGGCTTTTGCGGCACTTTTGCGACGACGCTTTCCTCGTCGATGCGCCTGGAGAAGATGGGGAGTCCGTTGTAGAGGATCTCGAGCTTCTTTCCTTTGGCGTTGCTTACGCCGGCGATCAGATCGACGGCCACGCCGATGGGCACGGCGCCGCCCATTCCGACGTCGACGGTTCCGTCGCGCATGGCGTCGGCGTCGAAGGCGACCTGTGGCCCGTCCAGCCCGGATGACACGAAGGTGCGGCCCTGGCGGAGTCCATCGATGACGCCTTTGACCGACTTTTCGTCCGCGAGGATGTAGGTGACGGGTTGCGCCATGGGAACCTTTGGCGAGCCGGTCATGCTGCCGGCAATGGGCGCTTCCTTGCGGCCTTGCACGAGTTCGTAGTCCCAGAAGAGGGCGGCCTGGCCGTTTGCGGACAGATTTCTGGTGGCCACCGCGGCCGCGATGGAGTGGATGAGATCGTTCTTTCTGGTCTTGGCTTTCAAGTCTCCGGGAAGCGTTTCCAGCGAGGCGGGGGGGACGCGGTTCCATTCGCGGCACCACACCTGGGTGGCGTTGGCATAGGGCACGTAGAGCTTCCAGCCGGTTTCCGGAAAGCAGGGGTGGGCGATGGCGAAGATGCCGCCCTGGGCCTGTGTCAGGCGCGCCACGGCTTGCGCGTGTGTGTGTGTGCTGGCGGAATCGGGAAAGGTCTGAGGGCCGTAAATCAAGGCGTACCCGCGCTTGGGATCGCCCCAGGCCAATGCGGGAATCAGCACCACCGATTTCGAGGTGAACTCGGGATCGGCTGCCGCCTCGAGGGTATTGGGATCGGCGATGGCGAGGAAGTCCAGGTTCAGGGCTTCGGCGCGCCGGACGAGTTCGCCCACACTTTCGGTGCCTTGCCCATACTTCGATTGGGCATGGAGTTCGCCGCGCAGCCATTGTTTCTTCTTGTTCAGCGGTTGCGAGGGAAAGGTCATTTTCTCCCGGCCGGGAATGCTGGCCGGATCTTCGGGGTTGGTGCCCGCCTCGATCTCGGCGCGATCGATTGCCATGTCGAAGTCGCGGTCGAAGTCTCGCAGCATTCGTTTGCCCGCGGCGCCTTCCACTACGGAATACGTAATGGGCACGGTCTTTCCCGCGGCAATGTTGATGTCCATCGCGGTTACCATCAACGGGATTCCGTCTTCGATGGCGTAGACATATGCGCGGTGCGCGCCCGCGGGAAGGGCGCCCTGGCCCGTGCCCTTGGATACGGGAATGGTAGCCACTCTTTTATTCCCGTCGTAAACCTCGACACGGCCGTCCAAGGCGGTGTTGGCAATATTGGTGAGTGCGACCGACAGGGATCCGGTGTTATTGCCGGCGGGGCCGTTCTGAGCGGCCACCCGTGTGCACGGCACAACGAAGATTATGCAATGCAGAACTGTAAGTGTTCTTCTCACCTTGGATTGCCCCTTTCCCATGCT
>JAVEWL010000883.1:0-2588 GCA_034004565.1 FCB group bacterium
GGCACCTTCGTCAGCAAAGTCTACGAAGGCCCATACCGAGACACTAAGCAATGGTGTACGGATTTCGAGGCGTTCTCCAAGGGACGCGGCCTGGACGTTAATAAGTGGTATATGTGGTACACGACCTGCCCGAAATGCGCAAAGAAATACGGCAAGAATTATGTCGTTCTTATTGGGCAGACGGAGTCGAAGGTGAACCAGGAAGCGGTAGCGGAGACCGTTTCTTGATTCAGCCGGAAGAACTACCTTTCGAGCCAGAACGCCTTGGCGGGTTTTCCCGGCGGTTCGCTTCCGCCTTGTTTTCAGCCTTCCCCGAACTGGAACATTCTTAGGCGCCGTCAGTAGCCTGGATGGCGTGGGCGCGAAAGGCGCTCGATATGGTCGTTGGTCCGCAACGAAGGACGGTGTGGAGTCCGGCGTGGCAGGCGTTACAACGTCATTCGAAACTGTCTAGAAACTCGTGTACAGTGAGTCCTGCAGCACGAATCAGGCTCCGTAGTGTGCCTTTGGCAACTTCTTTGTGTTCGGGGACTGCCAATGTGGATAACGATCCCTCTTTCACCATGATGATGTGGCTTCCCCGCTGGCGTGCCACGCACCCCCCGAGTCTTTCGAACGCGGCGACCACTTCCGAACTCCGCAGGACGGGAAGCGCGGACATCAGATCGTGACCTCGATTTGGCGCGTTTCAACGGTCAGGGGCATTCCGCGCTCCGCGCGGACCTCCAAGCAAAGCTTGATCGCTTCTTCAATGTGCGCCAGAGCTTCTTCGCGCGTAGCGCCTTGACTGACACAGCCTGGGATGGAAGGGCACTCTACAACCCACGCGCCGTCTTCATCACGATCAATCGTCACGTTGAACTTCATTGCCTGGATCTCCATGTTGACCGTTTCCATTGTAACCAGGGCAAGTAGATAGAGCAATCCTCCGAAATGAGAATCGAAATGGAAAGGGCGAAATGAATTGGCTATGGAAAGTCGTGAGCATGGGAACTTGAGGTAGGATGGCCGTGCACTATTCGTCGGAAGCGCCATCGATTTGCAATCGGCCCTGCCGTGTAACCAGAATCATTGGCTCGAACGCGGTCGGCCCGCGTCGCTTGGAAACGTGGAGAAGGCGGGCTGCGCGCGTGGCGTGTATCTTTGGTTCGGTCACCAGAAGAAAGGCGCTTCAATGAAAGCTGAATTCACAGCAATCATCGAGCCAGCACCCGAGGGCGGCTACTGGGCAATTTGTCAGGAGATCGCCGGCGCCAACGGACAAGGGGAGACGATCGAGGAAGCCAAGGATAGCCTTCGGCAGGCGATTGAAATCATCCTGGAAGACCGCAAAGCCGACATCCTTCGCGGGCTGCCGGAGGACGCCATCCAGGAAAAGGTCTTTATTGAATGAGGCGGCGAGACTTGGAGCGCCAATTGCGTATCGCATGTTGTTATTTAAAACGGGAAGGCAGTTCGCATTCCCTCTGGATCAATCCTAAGACTGGCCTCGTAGAAGCGGTTCCACGACACTCCGAGAGATCAAAGAGCCGCTGGCACTGAAGATTTTGAAGAATTTGAACGCGGATTGAGTGCACCGGTACGCGTAGAATGACCAGGCATTTCTTCGTCGTCGACTGACAGCGGATATGCCGGCGGGCCGCCCGCAGTACCATTATTGTTCGCGGACTGCCGTTTCTCCATTACGCGCGCCTTTTAGTTTTGCTACGCCGGTTGTTTGGCTTGGGCGAGTTCTTGTTTGCGGAGTTCTTTTTTAAGGATTTTCCCAGTCGGGCCCATGGGGAGGGTGTCGCGGATTTCGACAAAGCGCGGGTACTTGTAGCCGGCCATCTCTTTCTTTCCCCACGCGCGCAGGTCTTCCGCAGTCACCTGTTGGCCAGGCTTAAGCACCACGATCGCCTTGATCTCTTCGCCGTATTCCTCGTGGGGAGTGCCGATAACCGCAGCGAGCGAGACGGCCGGGTGCGTCATGAGCACCTCTTCGATCTCACGCGGATAGACATTGAAACCGCCACGGATGATCATGTCTTTCGTGCGGTCGACGATGTAGAAGAAACCGTCTTCATCGATCTTGCCGACGTCGCCGGTGTGGAACCACCCGCCGCGAAACGCTTCTTGGTTGGCCTCGTCGCGCTTGTAGTATCCCTTCATCACGTTGTGCCCCCGGATCACAACTTCGCCGGGATCGCCGACAGGCACGTCGTTCATGTCGTCGTCAACCACGCGCACTTGCACGCCCCACACGGGCAACCCGATGGAGCCGACCTTGCGCGGCCGATCCATGCGGTTGAAGGTCGCCGTCGGCGATGTTTCCGAGAGCCCGTATCCTTCCAGAATCACAATGCCGAATTTCTCTTCGAACTGGCGCAACAGTTCAACCGGCATGGCCGCGCCGCCCGAGACACCCAAGCGCCAGTGTTGCGCCATGGCTTTGATTTCAGCGTCCTTGAGATCGGGGTGATGCAGGAGGTCCCAATACATCGTGGGCACCGCGCAGAAGATCGTAACCTTCTCTTGGATCATCGCACTGATGACCGAGGCCGCATCGAAGCGCGGCAACAGCACCATCGTGCCGCCGGACAACACGC
>JAVEWL010000884.1:0-2585 GCA_034004565.1 FCB group bacterium
CCCTGCCAAGCGACATCGTGAACGCCACAATGGGTTTGGGCATCGCGCTCGCCATCGTCCTGATCCGGGGTAGTCTTTACGCCCTCATCATCAACCTCGGAGTGGCGTTCGCCGTGCGGGCCCGCTTGTTCCACCGCCGGAACAAGGAAGCCATCGTGCGCTTCTTCAAGGACATTGCCCTGTTTATCATGGAATACACAGGGTTGATGTTTTGCTTTTTCGCAACACTCGTAACTCTAGCTCTCGCAGGAGTCTGCTGCGCCTTTCCCCTTGCCGTTCTCTCGATCTTTCTCCTCTCGATTTTCCTCAAGCGCCTGATTCGCCGCGCGGCCATCGTCATCGAGTTCACGACGCGCCACTTCCGTCATTGGTGGATGTGGATGCCCGAGGAGGACGCTGGCATTCCGGAGGAGGTGGCAGCGGAGTGGTAGCAAACCGGGGGCGTTTTTCGTGGTTTGTGGTTCGTGGTTCGATTCGCGATGCCGAGGTGAGACAGGCCGTCCCGAGTGCCAAGACGCAACATGGAGTGCGGGGACTTTGAGATTGTCCCGCGTGCGGGCTTGAAAGTGGGCATCTTGTCCTTGCAACCAGCGGGGGGCCTCCCGAACACTCCCCGGCCCGCCCGAAGGACTTTTGCGGGCGCCTGCTTGGGCTATGCCCCGCAGCAAAATCAACCACCAAGGCACCATCGCTGAATGGACAAGCGCTGGATCACCTTCTTTCTGGTCTTCACCGTCGCCTACTTTTTCCTGATCGCGCCCATGCTGAACCGGCGCGCCATGGAAAAGCAGGCCGCCACGGGCGACCAAACCGTTGACGTTGCGGCAGCCAAAACGCCTGCCGCAACACCGTCGCCGACTCCCCGCGAGCCGGATTCCCCCGAAGCTCCGTCGCCGGACACAGCCACCACGCAGCCCGAACGTCCAGTCGTCTCGATGGACGACGTGCCCACGGAACTCGTGGAAACGGGCGTGGCGACCATCGTGGTCTCCCGTCTGGGCGCGGTGCCGATCAGTTGGAAGCTCCAACCGACGGACCACCTGGCTCCCGTCGTGGACTTCGATTCCGGAACGACTTACGTCGTCAATCTGGTCCCCCAGGTTCCGCACACGCCGGAGCGCGAGTACCCGCTGCAGTTCACGGGACGCACCGTTGACCAGTTCAACCGCGAGGTTTTCGACCTTGAGCGCACCGACCGCGACGACGGCACGATCGAGCTGAAGTTCACGTCGCCCGCGATTGACGACATTCGCGTCGTCAAAACCTATCGCTTCCAGAAGGACAGCTACGTCACCGACCTGACGGTGCAGGTGACGAATGGGCAGTACCGCACGCGCATCGGTGACGCGGAAGACGGCTGGGGAATCGGATGGCAGGGGGGCTTCATGCAGCCGCGCCCCGGCACCCGGCAGTTCTTCGACGAGATGCTCGGCACAGCGTCGGTTGGAGGAGAACTACGGCACAAGTCGCTGGATGTCGACGATGATCCCGTCAGCTACCCCAACGATATTGGCTGGGCGGCGATCGAGAAGAAGTACTTCACATCGATCCTTGTTCCCGCTCCGGAGAACCCGTCCTCGCTGGTGCGTTATGCGGTGCGCCGCCGCAACATGACGCCGGAGTATGACGTGAAGGGCGTCGATCCGCCGCTGTCGATGACGCTGCACCACGCGCAGGCAATGCTGGAGCCCGGGGAGTCGGCGTCTCTCTCCTACAAGGTCATCGCGACACCCAAGAATTTCAATGATCTCAAGTCGCTGTCCGGCACGATGCCGATGGCGGACCACGCGCTGCCGCTCTCCGACATCGTGTTCGGCAAGATGATCTGGGGGCAGAACTGGCTGCGGCCGATCGCGCTGCTGCTGCTGTGGGCGCTGCATGTGTTCGAGCGTCTGGTGGGCAACTGGGGCATGGCGATCATCGTGCTCGTGCTGGTCGTGAAGATTCTTCTCTACCCGTTGTCGCACTGGGCCATCAAGGCGCAGGCGAAGACAATGGCCGAGCAGCAGCGCGTCAAGCCACTGCTCGACAAGCTGAACGAGAAGTACAAGGACGACCCGTCGAAGAAGAGCCAGGAGATGATGAAGCTGTACCGGGAGCACGGCATCAACCCGTTGGGGGCGATGCGCGGGTGCTTCCCGATGCTGCTTCAGATGCCGATTTTCTTCGCGCTGTATGCGCTGCTGGCGCAGGCAGTGGAAATCCGCGGACAATCGTTCTGGTGGATTCACGACCTGGCACAACCCGACCGCCTGATTCCGTTCGGGGGCTTCGTGCTCCCAATCGTGGGCTGGACGGCGCTGAATATCCTGCCAATCCTGATGGCCGTGACGCAATATTTCACGTCCAAGTTGATGACTTCCAATGTTTCAGACCCGACGCAGCGCCAGATCATGGCCCTGATGCCGATCTTCTTTGTCTTCATTCTGTACAATATGCCGGCAGGACTGATGCTTTACTGGACGGTGCAAAATATCTGGCAGATTGGTCACACGGTATTGACGAAGCGCTACGTGGCCATGCATGATACTTCTCCCGCTGGCGGGCCTGCCGCTGGCGCCACGGCTTAGTGTTCAAGGCTGGAG
>JAVEWL010000885.1:0-2584 GCA_034004565.1 FCB group bacterium
GGAGGGGAGCGGGCCGCGTGGCCCGTCCCGCATGTGGTTTTGTGCGACCAACTCGTCCTTGAGGCGACCGGGAACCGATATGCCATCTACCAGCATAAAAGAACTGCTTACGAAGATGATCGAACTGGGGGCGAGCGATCTCCATATCGTGGTGGGGGCGCCTCCGATTCTTCGCATCAACGGCGCGCTGCTGCCCATGGATTCGTTCGAGGCGCTTCGTCCCGACGAGACGCAGGAACTGGTGTACAGCGTGATGAACGACGAGCATATCTCGATATTCGAGACGGACAAAGAATGCGACATGTCGTTCGGTATTCAGGGACTGAGCCGGTTTCGACTGAACGTTTACCGGGATCGCGGTTCGGTGGCGGGCGCATTTCGCGCCATTCCGTTCGAGATTCGACCGTTCGATGAACTGGGCGTGCCGAGGATCGTGGCGGATTTCGCGTTCCGGCCGATGGGGCTGGTACTGGTGTGCGGACCGACGGGTAGCGGCAAGTCGACCACGCTGGCGGCGATCATCGACCGCATCAACCGCGAGCGCAATGTGCACATCATCACGATCGAGGACCCGATCGAATACCTGCACCATCACCACGCGTCCGTGATCAACCAGCGCGAGGTGAGCAGCGACACGAAATCCTTCGGCGCGGCGCTGAAACACATCCTTCGCCAGGACCCGGACGTAATCCTGGTGGGTGAAATGCGCGACCCCGAGACCATCCAGGCGGCGTTGACCGTGGCGGAAACGGGGCACCTTGCGTTTGCGACGCTGCATACGAACGATGCGTTGCAGACGATCAACCGTATCGTCGACGTGTTTCCGGGGAACCAACAGGCGCAGATTCGCACGCAGTTGAGCTTTGTGCTGGAGGGCGTGGTGGTGCAGCAGCTCATCCCGCGCGCGGACGGCAACGGACGCGTGTTGTCGATGGAAGTGATGATTTCGAACACGGCCATCCGGTCGCTGATCCGCGCGGAGAAGATCGAGCAGATCCCGTCGATGATTGAAATCGGCGCGTCCGAAGGCATGTTCACGATGAACCAGTCGCTTTACCGGCTCGCGCGGCGCAACGTCATTTCGGTGGATACCGCGATGAAGCGCAGCTCCGATCCGGACGGCTTGCAGCGCTTGTTCGACAAGGGCGCGCTGTGAGCGATCCGGGCGCCGATAGCCACGTGGCGCTCGATACGATGCGGCCGGCGTACGAGGGGCCGCCCGCTTCGCTTTGGTTCCTGGGGATTGTGCGGATCGGGGTGCTTTTTCTCGCGACGGCCGGCACGTTCACCCTGGGCGAAAAGGGCTGGCTTCAGTGGGAGTATCTGCTGGCGTTCTACGTGTTCGGCTTGGCCAGCAGCTTGTGGTATCTCTTCACGCTTCGCAGGGCGCGGGGCGTATCAACCCTCCTGACGGGCGCGCAAGTGCTCGTGGACTTCGGCGTGGTCGCTGCCACGGTGAGTTTTACGGGCGGGCCGCAGAGTTCGCTTACGTTTCTGTTCGTGGTGGTAATTCTCGAAGCGGGCCTGCTGATGGGCGTGCTGCAGAGCTTCCTGATCGCCACGCTCGCCGCGGTGGTGATGTTCTCGCAGGTGGTGTCGCCGTCGACGACGGTTATCAAGCCCGACCCGTTTGCGCTTTGGTACAACTATGTTATCGCGTTGCTGGCGTTCTACCTGACCGCCTCCATCAGCGGCTATTGGAACCAGCGTGTCCGGCGAATGCAGCAGTTTCAGCACGAGATCCTGGACAATTTGAACAGCGGATTTCTGATTGCGGACCGGAACGGCGTGATCATTTCATCGAACCGGGCGGCCAATGCCGTTCTGGAACTGGAGCCGGATTGGGCGTCGGGACGTCCCGCCGCGGAGGTGCTGCGGGTTCAATCGGGAGCGGAATGCCCCATCAACACCGCGCTTCGCCTGGAGCGCGATTTCACCAGCTATGAATTCCTGGTGCTGACGTCCAGGGGCAACCAGAAGCTGCTGGGATTGACGACGAGCCGGATTTACGATTCGCGCCGGCATGTGACGGGCATCATTGCGAGCTTCAGCGACCTGACGGAAATGGCAAACATGCGGCAGGAATTGCAGCGGCACGACCGGCTGGCGGTCATTGGCGAACTGGCCGCGGGGCTTGCGCACGAGATACGGAATCCGGTGGCGGCAATTCGCGGCGCCGTGGATGAGCTTCAGAATAACCTTTCGGAACGGACCATGGCTGAGCGTCTGACCAGGATAGCGTTACGGGAGTCGGATCACCTGAATCAGATCGTGACGGGATTCCTGGACTTTGCGCGAAAGCCGAGCATGCACCGCGAGACGTTTGACGTGCGCGGGCTGGTGCGGGAAGTGGCCGATTGGATGGAGCGGCGGTACAACACGGATCGGCTCACGGTCAGGGTTGTCGCGCCCGATGTGGTGTGCGCGATTTCGGGGGACCGCTCGCAGATTCGGCAGGTATTTCTGAACATCGCGAAGAACGGCATCGAGGCGATGGGAGAACAGGGCGAGCTCTCGATGGTGGTTACGCGCCGCGCGACGACGATTGACGTGGTCTTTGACGATAAGGGGCCGGGGATCGAGC
>JAVEWL010000886.1:0-2583 GCA_034004565.1 FCB group bacterium
GCAATCCACGCTTCGATTTCCTCAGAATCCCATCCATCAGCGCGAGCGCCAATCTTGCGGGAGGCGGGGAAAGTGCCGGCCTTCATGTCGTTGTAAATTGAGACGCGCCCGCGCCCGGTCATTTGGATGACCTCGGGCAGGCGAAGGATGCGGCGGGGGGTGGTGCTGGTCATAACCAAAACTCCTTTGCGCCAAATTGCGCTCAGTGGACGTTGTGGTTATGGAATTTACGCAGAGTGGAAAACCTGAAATATCCGGCCCCGAATCGGAAAACCCCTTTTCCGTTTCGGCAGTTATGTTTTTTTGGGCCTTCCTCCCTTAGAGGCGTAGGGCGGCGCCACCGGGCGAATCCATTTCTTGAGGGTATCTTTTTGGGGCGGTTGTAGCCCTCTTCGCTCTAGCTCGTCAGAGACTAAGCGCGCCACTTCATCGATGCGATACTCGTGGTCTGCGTCCGCATTCCAGACCTCGCTGGCCACAGCTCTCGCTTGGTCAGCCATGCTCGCAATCTCCGCGTTCTTTCTGTAGATATGGCCTTGCGTAGCACTTTCGTGTGCGATGGCTTGGCAGGCGATTTCATTCGTCGCGCAGACAACGGCGAGCGTAATGCTGGTAAGCGCAGTCCTCACGTCTTGTAGAATCTCAGGGTTTTCAGCCGCAAGGTGATGTAATACAGATATTCCCGCACCGAAGTTTTCCTTTATTATTTCTTGAGCCCCCGTGCAATCGACCAGCAGTGTGGCGGCGGCTAGAAACTCCTCGGCCTCTTCGAAGGTGAGGCTGTCATCTTCGTTTCGCGACTCCAGTTTCCCGATTAGCGCGTCCATGGGGGCACCGAACCTTTTGTGCGTCGGCGTCTCCTCTTCGTATGCGATGCCCTCATCGCTTGGGGCGCTTTTTTTGGCCACTTCTATTCTCTCCAGGGGGGTGTGCGTCAGGCGCGGTTTTTCGTGTGGAGCGTGGCCACGTTGCTGGTATCGGCACGGGTCAGCAGCTCCAATCTTTCCCCTAGCAGTCGCCATGCCTCGCGCATTTCGTTGGTGTAGGTGTGGCGCTGGTAGACGCGTTTAATGCGGTTCTCTTCAACGTGGTTCAGGCATCGTTCCGCCACCTCCGGCAGTACCCCTAGAATCGTCATCAGCGTTGCGCCAGTACGGCGCAGGTCGTGAGGTGTCCATCTGCCACCTTTGAGCATCAGCGCGGCGGTGTGAGGGCTTCGCTTGCTCAGGGCGATGCGTCCATCGCGCTGGCGGTCGCCCACCTGGCGGGTAACGCTCTTGCTATCTACCGGGCCGTCGTCGTCACGGTTGGGGTAGCACCAAGCGGAATTGCCATTGAGCGTTTTCAGCTTCTCGAATTGAACAACGGCGAACTCCGACAGGTAGATCGTGTGGGGCTTGCCGTTCTTGCTGTTCTCGGCTGGGATATTCCAGGTGCCGCCCTTTAGGTCGAGATGATCCCATCGGGCCGCCAGCAGCTCGCCAATGCGGCAACAGGTCGAAAGCTGAACCCATATGGCGGTTTCGGTGGAGTAGGCGAGGGCGGCTTGTGGTGCCTTTTGGGCCAGCTCCCTGATTTCCTCCTCGGACAGCACGCGGTCGCGCTCGACATCCTTGCCCCCGACTTTTGATTTTTTGAATGTGGCGGTGGGGTCGGCCTCGATTAGGTCGCGCTCGACAGCGAAGCGGAACATCTGCCGCATCTTGCCCAGAATCACTTTCGCCATTCGTGGGGTGCCTCGCGACAGCATCGGGTCGAGCACTTCGGCGATATGGCTTTTCCTCACGTCCGCCACAGCCAGTTCGCCGATGACCGGCAAGACGTGTAGGGCAATCATGCGCCGGGCCTCTTTACCGCCGTCCTTGTGCTGGATCAGCTCAACCTTGGCCCATGACTCGAACAGGTGGGAAACAGAGCGGCGGGCGGCTTGCCGTTTGGCCTCGGCAATGATGGCCTCGTTCTTGGCGTTGGCCTCGATCTTGGCCGCCTTCTTCTCGTCGGCGGGGTTGATTCCATCGGCCACCTTTTGCCGTGCCCGGTCACGCTCGGCACGTATGTCGGCGATGCCGGTATCGGGGAAGGTGCCGCACTGGTGCCAGGCCAACTTGCCTTGCCAGCGGAATGCGTACTTAAAGCGAATGCTGACCGATCCGTCAGCCCTTGCCCGCACCTCGCCAAATAGTCCGCCGCCGTCGCTGATAGTGTCGCCAGCCCAGGCGGCAGGGATCGCCTTAAGCTCAGTTACCGTCCACTTGCTGCCTTTGCCGGTGGTCGCGTGTCTGGTCGCCATGCCATTCTCAGGGGTAAACGCTGGGGTAAACGGAAAAGCCGGCTGTCAGTGTACGAAAATGAATCGCCCTGAACAAGGATTGGCGATAAGATGCGGTAATTAAAGGGTTTATGGCTTTTGATTTGAATGCGACCGAACGCTACTGGATGCTATCTGACGTTTCTGGGGGGGGCAAGTGGTCGCAGGTTCAAATCCTGCCGTCCCGACCATTAAAATCAACGACTTAGGCCGATCAGCGATGATCGGCCTTTGTCGTTTTTGGGGTTTCGGCTTTCTGGTAGAAGACTGGTAGA
>JAVEWL010000887.1:0-2583 GCA_034004565.1 FCB group bacterium
CCACGCACATCGATGAGTTCCCGACGCGCACCACACGGGCGGCAAGGTCGACGATCTCGCCTTCAAATACCGGGGCATGGAAGTCGATACGCTCGGAAGCCGCCATTACCACGGGCATGCGGGCGTGGCGGGCGGCAACGACAAAGGCGGCCTTGCCCAGCCAGGCGAGTGCCTGGCCGCCATAGAGGGTGCCGAAATGATTGGTGTGGCCGGGAAAGACCATCTCCACCATCGACACCTCCGGGCCAATGCCTGCGGGCACGATGGGCAGACATTCGGGCTCCTGCGGGCCGCTTCGTGCGTCTCCCACGGCCACCAGCGTGAAGCGTCCGCCCAGGCTGGCGTTCACCTCGCCGGTCTCGAGATCTTCGGCGAGCACCTGTATGCCCACGTCCACCGAGCGATTGCCGCGGCGCACCACCTCTCCGCGCAACTCAACCACCTGGCCTTGGGCTACCGGCGTGTGGAAGTCAATTCTTCCACTGCAGGCGGTGACCATGGCACGGCGCGTGGCACGCGTCGCGACAACGAAGGCCAGCTTGTCCATCAAGGCCAGTGCCGCTCCGCCGAACAGCGTGCCATGGTGATTGGCGCGCTCGGGGAAGACCACATCGATCATCCGTGTCGCAGCGGCCGATGACTCTGTATGGGAAATGAAAGAAGGACCAGCAACCGTCCCCGCGACGGCCATGGATTCCTGTTGTTGCATGCGATTCTCCTGTAGACATGGACAGGAGCAGGCATGCACAGAGGGGCAGCCGGACCACGGCATGCCATGAGACACCGAGAGCGCCGGCAGGCGGATCAACGGTATTCACTTCCTCCGGGGACACCCCGCCCCTGTCAGGCTTGACAACGTTGCCTACGGCAGGTCTCCTGGCTCGCGGGTCATCGCAATGCGCCAGCCTTCCCGGCGTTACCGCCAGTGGCATGGGGAGGCGCACCACTCACCGCTCACAGTTGCGGGGGCAGCTCCGGATTCCGTGTCGGGCACGTCACCGGATTCCCTTTTCATCGCCGCCGCTGGCATGGCGGACGGCGAACCGTAAGCCCGGGGAGCTTAGCCGGGCAGTCGTCGCCCTGTCAAACCGTCGGGGATCGTCAGGGCCGCATGGCGGAGCAAGCTGCAGGGAGGATTACCAGAGTGTCGCCGTCGGCGATTGAGATGAACGAGGCACAGGAGGGTGGCGCCTGTCATTGCAATGCTTCAATCCAGCGCGTCATGCTCTTGGCGGAGCTTTTCGATCTTGGATTCAATGAGCCGCATATCGGTATCGTATCGGCTGGTGATAGCTTGCATTTCTGAACTCAGGCTTTCCAGGTAGGTGGCGCCGGCCAGGTTGTTCAGGGCGCGTCCCTTCTGATTGCGCAGCGCCGCCAACTCTCTGTCGCGCCGGGCACGCATTGCGCTGAGGCTTGCTTCGTGCCGCTGGATCTCATCGCGGATGACCCGTTGTTTCAGGCGTCGGTCTACCGCTTCCAGCCTTGATCGGGCAGGTGGTGCTGCACTTTCCGGGTCTGCCGGTTGAGTCTGAGCGGCGGTAGGGGCTTCAGCTGCAGGCGTGTAGTGTCCGGCAGCTGGCCGTACCGTGATGGGTTTTGCGTCTTCTTCGCACGGCTTGTCACTGAAGACGGTCGATCCGTTTATCTTGCACTTATAAACCTGCGCATAGGCCGGCGCAGTCAAGGCAGTAGTGGCAACAATGGCGGCTGCAACAATGGCGCGCATGGCCTCTCCGTCAATGCTAAATGGCTCTTTCAATAATTATGGCATATTGAATTCAGGATAAATTGCGCACCCTATCACGCCATGGACATAAAAAAACCCGCACGGGGCGGGCCTCTATCTTCTTACCTAAGGTGGGCTAGGATGGGGCGTGTTCAGCTCGCTTGCCGACTCCTGCCCCTGCGACCTAACGTTGGAGTTAAGGCCGCCCATCGGAGTCAGGGGCTCGGTCAAATTGGCAAGTAGACCCGAACGCATTAATAGCAGACTTAACCCATTCCTGTTGCGCAGGGGTAAGGCGACCTAGCGCTTCAATAAGGTCGTTAATTTCTTTTTTTGAGAGACTCACTCAAGTTTTCCCATCCGTTCGTTAGTCGATGGGCTTTCGTGTTTGGTAAGCAAATCAGGGACAGTCACACCTAAAGTTAAGGCCAAAACCTCAAGCGTGCTGAGTGTGACATTTCGTTCGTGACGCTCAACCGAACCGATGTATGTGCGGTGCAAGCCGCATTGTTCGGCTAGTTCTTCTTGAGAAAAGCCCTTTTCTCTACGAAAAGATTTGATGTTCTCAGCTAGTACAGCGCGAAGAGTGCCACTCGATTTTCTGACCATGCCTAAGCCCTTGTTAATCAGGCTAAGATTGTCAACAAATGATGACTATAAGGCGACAGACTATAGGTAGCATTTAATGCGTGTCGTCTACGAGCAGGCAGGAGCAAGTGGAGACGCCCAACGCATAGCACACGGGCGACGAGCCGCGCAGCGGGTTGGCGTCCCAGCGACCGCAGGAAGCGCGTGCTGCGTTTTGTTAGACATTATTTCGCGGGCGCTCCTGCTGAACCCGCAAGAATGCCGCC
>JAVEWL010000888.1:0-2582 GCA_034004565.1 FCB group bacterium
ATGCGCGGCTTCGTGCGCTTGGCGGCCACCACCCAAGCCGTACGCCAGTTCCCGGACCTCATCGAGCGTCTCGCGGGCCTTCCCGCCCCCCAAAAGCAGAAGACCGAAAAATGCCTATAATTGTTAGCCCAAAGGGAGAGGGAGATAGACTTCCTAGCGCTCGTGTATGGGGAACGAGATGCCGACGTTTTGGTACAGAGTGATGGGGCCTGAAAACGCCCTGGTCGAAGGGACCCTCGTGGCGGACAGCCGGCGGGAGGCCTTGCAGCGCCTGATCGAGAAGGGGCAGAACCCGATCGACCTGCGCGAGCAGGCCGCGAAGGCGCAAGCCGCCGCTCCGGGAAAGATCCGTTTCGGCCGGCGCAGCATCCGCTTGGCAACCTTCACGCGGCAGTTAGCAACGTTGTCGGCGTCCGGCACGCCCGTGATTCGCGGGCTGGCCGTTTTGGCCGAGCAAACCCGCGACCACCACGCCAAGCGCATCCTGGCGGACGTGACCGAGGCGGTGCAGGGCGGCAGCACCTTTGCGGACGCCCTCGCCCGGCACCCGGATACTTTTCCCCGTCTCATGACGAGCATGGTGCGCGTGGGGGAGTTGGGCGGCACGCTGGACGAGCAGCTCTTGCAGCTTTCGGAGTTGTACGAGCGCGAGGAGATGCTCAAGGGCGAGGTGCAATCGGCGCTGGCGTATCCCGCGCTGGTGTTGCTGCTGGGCCTGGTGTCGACGTTTATCCTGGTGGCGTTTTTCATTCCGCGGCTCGAAGTGATGTTCGACACGGCGGGGCAGGCGCTTCCTCTGCCGACGCGGATCGTGCTGGGGGTGTCGCACTTTATTACGGGCCGGCCCTGGGCATTGCTGATTCTTGTGGCGGCGGTGGTCTGGGGCGTTCGCGCGTTGCTGCGGAATCCGGGCACGCGGCTTACTATTGACCGCGTGAAGCTGCACGTGCCCTGGTTCGGCGTGCTGGCCTGCAACCTTGAGGTCGCGCGGTTTACGCGGCTCCTGGGAACACTGAGCAAGGCGGGGATATCCATTGTGGAAGCGTTGCGCATCGTGCAGCCCGTGCTGCAAAACCGCGCGATGGCGGCCACGGTGCAGAACATGGTGACGCGGATCAGCAGCGGCGACCGGCTCGCGGAACTCATGAAGGAGACGGGGCTGTTCCCGCCGCTGTCGGTGCAGATGGTGGCGACGGGCGAGGAAACGGGCCACTTGGACCAGATGCTGCTGCGCCTGGCGGACGCGTACGATCGCGAGACCACGGCCTCGACGAAGGTGATGATGTCGCTCCTGGCGCCGGCGCTGATTTTGCTGGTGGCGGCGCTGGTCGGTTTTATTCTGGTGTCGATGATCCTGCCCATATTCCAGATAAGCAACGTTATGAGATAGGAGCACCTTGCATGCGCGCTGAGAACAAGCGGAACCGCCGGGGATTTACGTTGATCGAGCTGATGGTCGTGCTGATCATCCTGGCGTTGCTGGCGACCATCATCGTTCCGAACGTGGTGGGAAAATCCGACGACGCGAAGGCCACCGCGGCCAAGGCAAACATCGCGTCCATCGAGGGCCTGCTGGACCAGTATTACCTCGACCTGGGTGCGTATCCCACGACGGAAGAAGGCTTGCAGGCGCTATCGAAGGCGCCGGAGGGTACGGAAGGCAAGTGGAAAGGCCCGTACGCGAAGAAACCGATCCCGGCGGATCCCTGGGGCAACGCGTACCACTACGAAAGCCCCGGCTCGCACGGCGCGAACCGGTACGAGGTGTGGTCTCTGGGCAGCGACAACCAGGAAGGCGGAGACGGGTACGCGGCCGACGTCGTGAGCTGGGTTGACGAAGATGCGGCTCCCGGAAGTTAAGAAAGCGCCATGCCGGCTTTCGCGCGGCGGGTTTTCGCTGCTCGAGCTGATGGTCGTCCTCATGATGATCACGTTGTTCTCGACGCTCATCGTGCCGTCGGTGGTGACGGCGACGCGGGAGGACGCCGTGAGCACGCAGCGCGACAAGGTGGCGGAACTGCTTCGTTTCGCGAACTTGACGGCCATCACGCGGCATCACCCGGTGCAGGTGTACGTGAATTCGAGCAGCGGGGTGTGCCGGGTGGCCTTGTCGCAGACCGCGCTGCCGTGGCTCGAGGAACAGACGACGATAGAGGTGCTCGAGTCGCTTCGGCTGCCGGACAGCATCCGCATCGACTTGTCGAGCACCGACGAGAACGCGATGGGCGACGCGCAGTGCATCACCTTTTACAGCGACGGACGCGCGGACGGTTCGCTCGTCACCTTGACGGATTCGCGCGGCGAGCGCGGGGTTATCGAGGTGATGGGCAGCACGGGCGAGGTGTTCGTGCGCGAGGAGGAGCGGCCGTGAACGGCAAATGCGGGCGCCCCCTCACCCCGGCCCTTGACCTTAATGGTCTGTGGCACCCCCAAACTTGTTTGGGGGTGTGGGTATGCGAAGGATCCAAGTGGCCGCAAGGACAGCAAAGACAGCCGGGGCATTGGGCTCCCCTCACCCTAGCCCTCTCCCCAGGGGGTGGGAAACCGTGTGGGGCGGGTTCGGTGTTGGTGGGTAAGATCGC
>JAVEWL010000889.1:0-2580 GCA_034004565.1 FCB group bacterium
CGTCGAATACACCATCTATGCCCCCGACTGGACCTGGCAGAACCGCGAGGTCAACATCCTCGTCGTACTCAGCGGTGCTGGCGACAAACTTCAACCAGTGAAACTCAATCTGGTCTTTCCGGAAGGCAAAGCCGAGGACTTTGAATACAAAGGCAAGACCGAAATCGCCACGGCGATAGACGGCTCAATGCGCGAGCGCCACGCATTCGTGGGCATCAAACCTTTGAGCAGTGCGCCGCGCCAGGTTTACCCCTTTCAGATTCGATTGCAAACGGCAGGTGGTGAAGCCGTGGTCGACTATCCCTTGCGGACCATTCGCGGCGCCGCCGTCAATCCCGGAGTGCTGGCGGTGCTGCTGCCGGCGGGCGTTGCCGCGGCGTGGTGCATCGTGCTGCTCGTAGCATTGAACAAGATGGCCGCGCGCGGCGCGTGGCGTACCCCTTCCCCACAGGCCACCGAACCCGAGGCGCCCGAAGCATGGATAACCCGCAACCCGAATTGAACGAGCCGAAACCCTGGAGCCTGCGTCCCGCGTCGCTGGGATGGCGTGCGGCGATTGCCGTCGGCACGGGGTCGCTCATCGCCTCTTTCTACATCGGCACCGGCGACATCAGTGTGGCCACGCAGATGGGCGCCCAGTTCGGCATGAAGCTCTGGTGGACCTATTTCGTCCTCGGCATTGCCGCGTGGGCACTGATCGACATGTCCGTCCGCTATTTCCTGCGCTTTGGCCGTACCCCGATGACCATCTTCAAAGATGTCCATCCCGTCTTCACCGCCTTCATGTTTCTCATCGTCGTCGTGTGCGCGCTGTTCGGTTCCTACAGCCAATGGAACGCCTGCGCCATGGTCGTCACCGGATTCTTCCCCGGCCTGCCGATCGAGGTGGGAGGGATGCTCTCGGCGCTGCTGGGCTTGGTCTTTCTCATGCTGGGCGCCTACGCGCGCCTCGAGAAAGCCTTCGTGTTCGCGTTGGTTGCTCTCCTCGTATGCGTCTTCGGATCCGCGTTGATGGCGGGATTTGATTGGGGCGACGTGCTCGACGGGCTTGTTCCCAACGCCCCCGGCGAAGGGTGGCGGCCGCTCTTCGCGGCGAATGCGGGCAGCATGATTAACGCCTGGCTGATCCTCATCTATCCCTATACCATGATCGAGCGCGGCTGGTTCTCGACTTGCATCCAAGGCAAGGTCAATATCCTGCACCGCGCCCGCATGGACTACGGCTGGGGAATCGTCGCCGCCGCGATCGTTGCGCTGCCGCTCATGGGCGCCGCCGCGGCCGTCGCGAAACCCTTCGGCATTGTTCCGCGCAACTACACCGACCTCTCGATGCTGCTGGAGCCCCTTGCCGGTAGAGCCAGTACAGCATTGTTCCTCGGCGGCCTCTTCCTCGCGGCATGGACTTCCGGCGTGGGCTGGTGGCTTGGCGGATGCTACGCGCTGCTTGACCTTTTCAATTTGCCAATTAGACTGGACTCAAAGCCCATGCGGGTGCTGCTGATACTGTTTTTCATCCCCTCATCGCTGCTGTTGCTCCTTCGTATAAATCCCATGTACCAGATCATCATCTTCGCCGCGTTCATGTCGGCGGTGGCCCCGTTGATAGGCCTGATTCTGCTGTACCGTATCACCCGTTCCGATATGGGCTACTTCCGTTGGTCCCTCACGCAGTTTCCACAGGGGCTCCTGATTGTTCTCATAGATCTCTACGCCGTGGCGCTGTGCATTTATGTAGGCTGGCGCGGGTTCGGGGACCTTTTTGTCAATAAATGACCTGCTTGTTCTTTGCGGCTGCACTCCAAGGAGGCTTGGGAATGTAAGCTCTGGTGACCGCGTTAAGTCAGCTTGGCGTTGGCAATGGAAAGTCTTAGACGGTCCGTTTAGGAGCGCCAGGTACGGTCCAAAACAAACCGAAAAGTTTTTTTGCTTGTTTGTTGACATTGCCCTTTTCAGTGGGTATACTTCGCATCCGCTTGGGGCACGGCGCACGGCGCAGTGAACAAGCGGTCGCCTCTGCCACCGGGTTCGACCCGGACTGCACAGGCAGAGACGGTGGGCACGAGCGACATCCTCGCTTGCGTGGAAAACTCCACCAGCTCTTACCCGAAAAGGTGGATCTGTGTGGCTAAGTCGCTGAGATGCGGACAGTTGAATAGACCGGATACAGCGGGAATAGAACCGCTGCGAAGGTCGTTTAGGTAAGGCTGGCGCAAGTAGCGCGGCCCACCCGAGGGGAAAATCCAAAGCGGTTTTTCGACGCGGGAAGCTCTTTGAAAATTGAATACGGTGCACATACCTGTGCAAGAGAAAGACACATGCCCGATGTGCGGGCGGCGTCTTCCGGGGGTTCCTTCGGGGACTTTTGGGGATGCTGTCCGAAATGAATCTAAGTTAAGCAAAGTGAATTCCAAGCCCCGTGCCTTCTTTCGGGAAGGTGCGGATGTCAGAGTGACAGCTTGGGGTCAACGATGCCGAGACACGCATCGCATGGACTCCTTCGGGAGTTCGTGTTGAGATTTTATCGGAGAGTTTGATCCTGGCTCAGAACGAACGCTGGCGGCAGGCTTCATACATGCAAGG
>JAVEWL010000890.1:0-2580 GCA_034004565.1 FCB group bacterium
GGCCGTAGCGATCCGCAATCCCGCGCAGGGCCGCCATGTCGCACATCTGCCCGTAGAGGTGTACGGGAAGGATCGCCTTGGTGCGAGGTCCGATCGCGGCTTCCACGGCGGTGGGATCCAGGTTGCAGGTCCGGGGATCCACGTCGACAAACACCGGCACGGCTCCCGCCTGCAGGATGGCCGTCGAGGAGGCAATGAACGTCATCGGCGTGGTAATGACCTCGTCGCCGGGACCGATCCCCCAGGCCACCAGGGCCATGTGCGCCGCGCCGGTGCAACTGCTCAAGGCCAGCGCGTGCTTGACGCCCAGGTAGTCCGCAAAGCGTTGCTCGAACTCGTCAACAAACGCGCCCGTGGTGAGGATGGGTCCCTTGAATACTTCGGCGATACCGGCCAGTTCCGCTTCGCCGAGATCGTGAAGGTAGAACGGTATACGCTTATTCATCTTTTTCCGCGCTTCAGTGCAGTTCCGTGCTGCCCGAGGAGGTCACGATGGGAATCTTGCGCATGAACACCTGCGATTCCCACCACGCCTTGTTGTTTTGATACCACTCGATGGTCTGGCGCAGGCCGTCTTCCCAGGATACGGCGGGGGTCCAGCCCAGCGCCTCGCGAATGTGAGAGAAGTCGGCCGTGTGACGGTCCACCTGGCCGGGGCGATTCCCAATCCGCCGTATGTGGCTCGGATCGCCGTTCATAAGCCGCACGATGTCGTCGGCAATCTGCTGAATGCTGATGTCCGTGCCCGTGCCGACGTTGAAGGTCTCGCCCTTGACCTTGTCGATGCCGGCGTGCAGCACGGCGTCAATCGCGCTGCAATTGTCCTCCACAAATACGAAGTCACGCGCGGCGCCACCGTCGCCGTGCACGGTCACATCCTCGCCCAGCAACACGCTGGTGATGAACCGGGGCACCACCTTCTCGAGATGTTGCCGCGGACCGTAGTTGTTGAACGGACGCACGATGACGGCGGGAATGTCGTACGTCCTGAAGTAAGACCAGACCAGGCGGTCGGCGCCGCACTTGGCGCTCGCGTAAGGCGACAGCGGCTTGAGCGGGTGCTCTTCCGACATCAACGGCGTCTCGGCGGTGCCGTACACTTCCGACGTGGAGATGTGGACGAACCGCTCGATGCGGTCGCGGTGTTTCAGCACGCTGTTCGCGATCGTGTGGGTGCCGATCACGTCGGTCATGAAGAACGTGCGGTTGTCGAAAATCGACCGCGTCACGTGGCTCTCGGCCGCGAAATGAACCACCGTGTCCGACTTCCTCATGAGCGCGTCCACCAGTTCCGCGTTGCAGACATCGCCCTGCCAGAACTCGAGCCGCTCGTCAAGCCCCTTCGGCACCACCGGAAGGTTGTTGGGCGACCCCGCGTACGTCAGCAGGTCCAGGACGATGATCCGGTAGTCCGGATACCGGTTCCACATGCGATGGACGAAGTTGCTGCCGATAAAGCCCGCGCCGCCAGTTACAAGAAGCGTCTTCATTTACCGTCCCAGCCTGAGTTTTTTCCAATCCCGCATAAAGCCGGTGCAAGAACGAACATGGCAAGCCGCGCCTCCGTGCAGCCCATCCCTATGCCACCGGCATGGTAACAGAACCCCGCAAATGCCCACAAACGCGTGAATTGCCGACCCTGCAAAACTACGTCAAAGGAGGCGGATCCGGTTCCTGCACTTCCACCAGCATCAGATCGTCGAAATCCGCCCCGCCCGCGCGGGGCAATACGCTGAGCTGCACACGCAGGCTGTCCCAGGGGAGTTGCGAGGCGCGGTATCCCGCGTGCCACGTCCACGCGTCGGGGGTCGCGCCCTCCGCGGCGATATCGTCTTCAAAGAGAACCCGTCCCGTGTCGTCGTAGGCCTGCCAGGTCATGCCCGCACTGCCCGAACGAGCCCTGACCCTGCCGGCAAACAGATAGCCGGCGCCTTCTCGAGCGGGAACGGGCACGCTGCCCAGCCATGTGACCTTGGGAAGGCTCAAGAACGAATTGCCCGTGTCGTCTTTCCGCACCACCGGAGCATACTCGGACCTCAGGCCGAACCAGTCGCGCGCGGTGTCGATCCAGCCCGGCACTTCCTCGCCTTCGGCCGCCTGTTCGACGCCGTCCCACAGGACCTGGTTTTCCACCCACTGCAACTGGAGAAAGATGTCCGCTCCGGGCTGCACGAGAAGGCCATCTCCAACTTCCGAAACATGCAGGAACACGGCGCCGGGATCAGCCGCGGGCGCTTGACGATCGTGCCAGAGGATGAGCAGCGGGAAGCGGCCTCCCGCGGAGGCGTACTCTTCCGGGCGCGCGAAGGCCAAAGGAGTAAAACGCCGGTAGGCATCGTAAGTCACAGGCGGGTCCTGCCCGCGCAAGCCGGCGATCGCGGTTTCAAAGGCCGAGAGAACCTCGTCACCGATCATCGCGGCGGCCGCGCGCTTTTCTTCCGGGTAGTTGGCCAGAAGCGTTAGCGCTTTGGTCAAGGCAAAGGCGTAATACACGTCGTCCGCCTTCGCGGCCAGGTACGCTTGCAGGGCCTGCTCCGGCTGGCCGCTCTTCTCCAGGGCCAGACCGTGAAAAAACGCCGC